>NZ_LPVX01000030.1:0-230396 GCF_001613785.1 Thalassospira sp. MCCC 1A02491
GTGACGGGACTTGAACCCGCGGCCTCCGGCGTGACAGGCCGGCGCTCTAACCAACTGAGCTACACCCGCATGGTGTGTGGCGCGGTTTTTAGCAGCCACCCCATGGGGGCGCAAGCGGTTTTTGACCGGAATTTCAAATTTCTTTGTCGTTTCTTCTGTGGGTAGAAACCCGCCGTGATTGAGAAGCGTCAGGGTTCCGTTGTATCGGGCATTCCGGCATGCAGGCAGACGTCATGGTGCCGCGATACGGGGCGCAACGGACGGGATCAGGCAGGGATATTCGGATCGGGATCAGAAAGGCGGAAACGCAAACATGAAGGTTGCG
The DNA here is from genome assembly GCF_001613785.1 of Thalassospira sp. MCCC 1A02491. Classification (NCBI taxonomy): domain Bacteria; kingdom Pseudomonadati; phylum Pseudomonadota; class Alphaproteobacteria; order Rhodospirillales; family Thalassospiraceae; genus Thalassospira; species Thalassospira sp. MCCC 1A02491. Next base: position 326 of record NZ_LPVX01000030.1, read on the forward strand.
TCTCCAGAAGCCTATTCGCGAGGCTGTTCGTAGCGTTCGGCGAGTTTGGTCAGGGCCGCAACAGTTGCCTGTTCAACGGTCGAGCCAAAGCCGGTCACGCGGCCCGCAAGAATGACATAGAGTGAGTCAATATGCAGCTGGATGACCAGCAGCTGTTTTTCATTGGCGGTGGTGCGGTCCGCCACGAAGTTTTCCATTGATTTGGCGATCTGCGTCATCAGCGGATACTGGAAGGTGCCGCCAAGGGCCTTGACCGAATAGGCAAGGTCGGAGCTGGTCGCAACCGCATCCTGGCGTTTGGTTTTGTCGCCAAGCGCCTGAATGATCATGCGACGGCAATCCATCAGATCCTTGCCGATATCACGCACAAAGGTTTCCGAGCTGCGCTGCACGACTTTTTCCAGCTCTTCGAGCTGTTCAGGCGACAGATTGATGTCAAAGCCCTTGACGAAGTTGACAGCCCGCCGCTTCAGGTCAGTCTGTGCGGGGATGATCTGAACATTCTTCTTTTTCATAGGCTCTTCCGGTTTCACGATTGCTCCGCTTCCCCAGTCATAATGGGTCATTCGTCAAGGCTCCTTCGGTCAGGGCCGTCGAACTGGACCTGTCTGCGGCGACGGTCGGGGCCGAAATATGTTCCGGTATTGATGAAACGTCTGGGCCGCGCGATCACCGACACCAGTCGGCTATAAAGTGCCTTGGCATTGAAAGGCTTGGCAAGAAATTCCGTAATGCCAAGGTCACGTGCAGTGGTCACGTAACGGTGTTCCGAATGTGCAGTCAGCATAATCACAGGAATGAACCTGTTGGGCGAATTGGTCGAATTGCGCATGACGTCAAGGAATTCAAGGCCATCCATGCCCCGGAGTCGCCATTCGCACACAACGATATCAATCTTTTCACTGCGCAGAACATCAAACGCGTCATTCGGTGTCTTTACGCGCTGAATGTGACTGGCGCCGAGATAGGCCAGCGTGTCGTACACTACTTGAGCTGAAATCTTGTCCCCGTCAACGATCAGAAAACTGATTTTACTAAAGTCGATTTTCGCGTTCATCCGGCCTCGTTTCCTGAGCATCATCACGAAATGCGTCGCTGTTCAGGGACCAACAGCAGCAAATCATTTCGGTTGCTGTTGTATAAACCCTTATACCTTTGTCTGGTTTCCAGCAAGGTCAAACCGCCCGTGAGAAGCCCCGAGAATCTGACAAATACTGACGCCGGACCAGCCGCTGGTTGTGAACAGAAAGCGCGATAGTCTTTTTTTTATTGGTGCTCGTACCCGAGTTGCACGCCCACCATATTGGGGGCTTTGGGCAATAGTAAAGGGGCTGATAGATTATTTCATCGGTTCGGTTGTGCCATCATCATCAATGACTTGCACGGCAACGCCGGATTCCTCGAACATCTCGGTCGAGATTTTCATATCCTGTTCCCAGCGTTCCAGAAAATCGGCGGTCAGTTTGGTTTTATCGACGAAAACCTCGGCGATGCCGGCCTGGATAATGGCGCGCGCGCAGTCGCAGCATGGAAAATGGGTCACATACAGCGAACAGCCATCAAGGGATGTGCCGGTATAACTTGCATTATAAATGGCATTGCGTTCGGCATGTTCGGTATAGGCGTATTTTTCAGGACGCTGATGGCGGCTTTCGACTTCGTCATCGACGCCGCGCGGGAATCCGTTATAGCCGACTGCGCGGATTTCCTTTTTCGGGCCGATGACAACGGCACCGACCTGGGTGCTGCGGTCTTTTGACCAGTCTGCGATGTGGGCGGCGAGGCCCAGAAAACGGTGGTGCCATTTGCTCATCGAAAGAAGCCCTGTTTGCGTCACTGAAAAGCGGCAATCGACAGGTGATTGCCCATTGCCCGGATGCGTGTCCGGTTACCTTTTAAGAGGGGGCTTCTTGTAATTGTCCAGTGAAAAATCACATTTTTGTAAAGGCATTTAATGAAAAGCCCCTGTTCAAATAGGGGCTGATTGACTATTAAGGGGTTACCCCCAGAAAAAGATCAGGACGCCTTGACGCCTCGCCGCAGATGCAGGCCGAAGCGGCAGGGCTCACGTGTAAACCAAATAACAAGAGGTAGTAGCCGATGCGCCGTCAACGTAAGGCGAAAATCATCGCGACCCTGGGGCCGGCGAGTTCCAAGCCAGAAATCCTTGAGAAAATCGTAAAGTCGGGCGTCGATGTATTTCGTCTGAACTTTTCGCACGGGGAACACGCTGAACATCTGGCCCGGTTCGAAGCCATCCGCGCGGTCGAAGAAAAGCTCGGCCGTCCGATCGGAATTCTGATGGACCTTCAGGGGCCCAAGATCCGTGTTGGCACCTTTGCCGATGAAAAGGTCGAACTCGAAGCCGGCGATACCTTCACCTTTGATATGGACAAGACCCCGGGCACCAATAAGCGCGTCTCCTTGCCGCATCCCGAGGTCTATGCCGCATTGAAGCCGGGTGCGAACCTGTTGCTTGATGATGGCAAGCTGCGCATGCGCGTTGAAAAATGCGATGACAAGTCAGCCGAATGTACCGTGATCACCGGTGGTCCGCTGTCGAACCGCAAGGGTGTCAATCTTCCCGATGTGATGCTGCCATTGTCGCCGCTGACCGAAAAGGACCGTGCCGATCTGGTGTATGGTCTTGAGATGGGCGTTGATTTTGTCGCCCTGTCATTCGTGCAGCGCCCGGAAGATGTCGCCGAAGCCCGCAAGATCATTCAGGGTCGTGCCGCCATCGTTTCCAAGCTCGAAAAGCCGCAGGCGATCGAGCATCTCGACGAGATCGTCGATCTGTCTGACATGGTGATGGTCGCCCGTGGTGACCTTGGCGTTGAATGCCCGCCCGAAGATGTGCCGATTCTGCAGAAACGCATCATCAAGGCCTGCCGCGAGGCCGGCAAGCCGGTGATTGTTGCGACCCAGATGCTTGATTCGATGGTATCCAACCCGGCACCGACCCGCGCCGAAGCATCCGACGTTGCAACCGCGATCTATGACGGTGCCGATGCCGTGATGCTGTCAGCAGAAAGTGCGGTTGGTAAATACCCGCTTGAAACCGTTTCGATCATGGACCGTATTCTGGTGCGTGTGGAACAGGATGAGCTGTATTTCCGCATGCGTGACGCCAACCGCCCGGATCCGGAACATAACGCACCGGATGCGATCAGTGCGGCGGCCCGTCAGGTGGCAAAAACCATCGGGTCCAAGGCAGTTGTCAACTATACCACGTCGGGTTCAACCGCATTCCGTGCCGCGCGTGAGCGTCCGGAAGTGCAGATCCTTGGCCTGACGCCGCGGATTCAGACCGCACGTCGTCTGGCGCTGTGCTGGGGCGTGCATCCGGTCTTTACCCGTGATGCGACCAACTTTGCCGAAATGGTCGGCATTGCCTGTGAAGTTGCCCAGCGCGAAGAATTCGCCGGACCGGGTGATTCGCTGGTGATTACCGCCGGTGTTCCGTTTGGTACTCCGGGGGCGACCAACATCCTGCGTATCGCATGGGTCAGCAACTGATCTGATATGATTTGATCCGGTAACGGATATCAAAACGGGCGGCCACAACGGTCGCCCGTTTTTTTATGCCCGAAATTTCCAAACGTGTCGTATCCGGGGTCTCGCCCGGAATTGGAAAAACCGTGAAGCCGGGACGGTCAGCAAATGGGGGCGAAGCGGACCGGGGAGGTGACCAAACCGGATAACTATCGAGTAACTTCCGGGCGATGATCGGGGGCGAATATCAGCGGTTTGTTTAGGGCGCTGTATTGTTAATGTTTTTTTGAGTCTTTCCGCCGATAGTCTAGAGGTAATCAAGGCTGTGTCTGATGGCATCGGTCCTTGATGTTGGGGATTTAAATTTAGACGTCTTGTCTGGTTGTTTATCACGGTCAGTTCTGGTTAAACTGTTCTGACAAAACATAAAAACGACGGGTATCTGCACTAATTGATACCCGATCCGCCGCCAGGCAAGGGACCAGGGGAATTGCTGCGATAATGCTGAGTTGGATGTTCAATCGGCAGAAAAACACCGGCGACGGGGGGCTTGACGATAAAGCCACGGCGAAGCTGCGTGATCTTGCTGACACTGTCCGTACAGTCGCACCCGATGCTTTTTCGGCTGATGCAGGAAATGCACGTGGGCGGTCGATCCCGCGCAAGAATTCCAGCGAAGAAATTTCAGAACAGACTGCTCTTGAGCATGCGGCCCGTTTGTCGAACGAAATGGCCTATGCCGAAGAAGACGAAGACGCACCGGATTTTGACAGCGATGTCCGTATGGATGTTGCCCGCCGTTTGCGCCGTCATCTCAATGATGTCAGCCCGTCAGAACGCCTTGAAATGGTCGAGGAGTTTGTCGCTGCCATTGCCAATATGGGTGATTGCTATCGTCCGCAGGTCATCAATCTGATCGAGCAGGAACTGGGACACACGCCCTATATGACCCGTCAGGCGGCAAGCCGTCTGCGTCAGGATATTCAGGCGATTGGCCGTGTGTCGATTGGCGAATATATCGAACTTCTGAGTGATTCCGACTTCCTTGATATCATGCGCGGGCGCGGTGAATTTGTTCAGACCGCCGCAGAACGCGCACGCGAAGAACAGGAAGCCGCGGCCAAGGCACGCCTGATCGAACAGCAGGCCGAAAAAGAAAAAAGCAGTCTTTTGAACCGGTTGTTGTCATCTGATGATGCGCCGCGCAACGTTGTTGCGATGACGCCCCATTTCACAGAGCGCAAGGTTGCCAAGCCCAAATCACCGGAAGGAGATCTTTTGGGCGGGCAGAGCCGCATTTCGCGTCAGGCCCAGCGCCGTATCGCCCATTTCATCATGGCATCGCTGTTTGATACCCTGGTTGAGCAGGGGCGTATGCGCACCGAAGTTGCCCGCGCCTTGCGCCAGTCGGTTCGCCAGCGGATTGAAAAGGCACGGTTTGAAAACCGCATGCCGCTGCATCCGGCGGATGCCGGGATGCCGGTCGAGATTGCCGATGACGTGATGCTTGATCACGATCATGAAACGGCATCGAACCAGAAGATGACGATCGACCAGTATATTCTGGACGCGGTTTCGCGGAATGAAGATGCGCTGGTTGTGCAGTCGCTGGCCCATTATGCGCAAATCCCGATCAGTGCGGTTTCCAAAATCCTTGATTCCGGAAGTGCGCGTGCGATCACGGCACTGGCATGGCGTGCGGGCATGACCGCCCCGTCATCGGTCGTGCTTCAGATCAGCAACGGTATCCCAGAAGCCAATATCGAAAGCCCGGCCGCCGGGGGACGTTATGCCATGGCATCGACGGATATGGATTGGTATATCGACTTCTTTAACGATACCAAGCCCGCCGCATCGGCATCACGCCCGCGGGCCGAAAAGGAGAGTGCGCAAGCACCGGCTGCGTCGAACAAACGCAATCCGAACCCGAATATTCGCCCACGGGCAGGCCGCAACAATGGCGGCCTTGAAGGGCTGGTCTCTGACAGGCGGCTCAGCAAGGGGCCCAAAGGGGACTGAGTGCCATGAGCAGCAATCACGGCATCTCATATGACGCGTTGAAATACGCGCTGACCATCAAGGAAAGCTATCAGAGTGGCGAGCCGCTGACAGTGACCGGGGCGGCGAAGCAACAACGTCTTTTGATGCCGGAACATTTGCTGAGCAATGATCTGGCCTTGATGCAATATGATGACCCGCTGGCGCTTGCTGTTATCGCGACCCGCGATCCGGAAAGCCCGATGGCACTGGCCGCGGCGATCCGCATGGGGCCGCATGCAAAATGCAAGGAACTGATTACCGGCGTGTTTGAAGTGGTTTCGGATGCCACCAAACATGAACTGGTGGCCGATTGCGCCAAGCTTCTGACCAAGAATGCGTTCAGCCCCGAAGCATTCCATCTGGTGCGGACCCGCGCATCCAACCATGTTGTCGAAATTCGCGAAGCATATCGCCGGGCGATGGCCGACAATCTGCGTGCGCTTCTGGATGGCAAGATGGCAGCACGCGAATTTGTCGAAGAATTCATCGAACTGGCATCGAACGGAAACCTGCGTATTGATATTTATCGCCGTCTGGTGATGAAGCTTATGCGGTCCGATGCGGTGCGTCCGAGCGTGAAGTTCATGTTGCTGGAACGCCTTGACCGGTTCCCACAGATGGTGAAGTTGCAGATTGTTAACGAGGTTAACTCTGCACCTGATACGCCGGAATATCAGACCCTGAAACAGGAACTGCGCTGGATCTACGAGACCAAGCAGAAACAGCAAACCCCGCAACCGATCAATGCCAGCAAGCCGCAGCCCAGTGCTGCTGATCTTGTGGCGCGATCCCAGATCGATTTCGGTGCCGCTGCGGGCATGCATCAGCGCAACAGCATCATAAAGCCGGCCGAGCCGACCCTGCGACGCAATGCCAACCCGTCAATCATGCGCAGCGGCGGGTTCAGCACGCGCGAACTTTCATCCTGGCTGAACTAGCCAAGACCAGGCTTACCACCACATCCACGCAAAATCCCATCCCGATAGATGGCCGAAGTCACGCGATGTGACGTTCAGGCGGGCGGGTGTATTTACTTTAAAAGTCCCGGGTCTTTTGGTCTAGCTGACCAGGCGCGAGCGTGTCTGGGCTTCGTTAAGTGTGGTGTGCAGTCCGATCTGCTTTTCCAGATAGACCGTGCAAATGACCCGCAGCAGGGAAGCAAAATTCGGGATGTCGCCACGTTGCGCGACAACCTCGTCATAAATCTTGCCCAGAAATTGCGGGGTGCTGAAGCCTTCGCCAGCCGAAATTTCATCGAGAATCTGCCAGAAGCGCAATTCAAGGCGCAGACTGGTGACAACGCCATTGATCCGCACGGACCGGCTGACGCATTGATAGAGTTCGGGTTCGGTACCGGAATAGATTTGACACATGAGGACGGCCTTTCCTGCAATGCTGCCCGTTTTGCGTCCCGCGAAAAAGGTGCCGGGCAGCTTATGGTCCGGGCCTGTTGCCAAGTCTGCGCAGACCCGTCAGTGCATGGTCAGGGAAAAATCGCCCAAGCGCAATCAGCGAATGGGCGATTGATCATCACAATTTTATGTCGGTCCCGAGGACGGCAAGGAAAGCTGCGAGCCATTTGGGGTGGGCAGGCCAAGCCGGTGCGGTGACAAGGTTGCCATCCGTGCACGCATCATCAATCGCGATATCGGCATAAATCCCGCCGCCAAGTTTGACTTCGGGGGCGCAGGCCGGATAGGCGGAAACCTTGCGGCCCTTGATGATATCAGCGGCCGCCAGAAGCTGTGCGCCATGACAAACAGCAGCAATCGGTTTGCCGGCATCGTTGAAATCGCGCACCAGTCGAATGACGTCTTCGTTCAGGCGAAGATATTCCGGCGCACGGCCACCGGGGATAAGAAGGGCGTCATAGTTTTCAGCACGCGCTGAAGCGAAATCGGCATTCAGTGCAAAGTTATGACCGCGCTTTTCGCTATAGGTCTGATCGCCTTCGAAATCGTGAATGGCGGTTGCCACGGTATCGCCAGCCTTCTTGTCGGGGCAGACGGCATCGACTTTGTGCCCGACCGCAAGCAGGGTCTGGAACGGCACCATGGTTTCGTAATCTTCGGCGAAATCACCGGTGATCATCAAAATCTTTTTGGCAGACATCGTTTATATCCTCCCGGGCGTGTTGTGATTGTCGTTGAGGGATGGAAATCATACGCCTGCAAGTAACCGGGCGGGTAACAGCGGGCTACTACATGCCCGGTGCAAAGGCCATGGGGGTGTATGGCGGGGGATATATACCGGGCCGTGGGATTGCCATGGGAGTGCCGAGGGAAAGAACAGGGGCGCAGGGAAGGGCCAGGTATGCGCCTTTGCGGTCGGGCTGCCAGGGGGATGGCATGGCATTTGACAGGCATAGTGCGTGATGTTCCTTCCTGTGCCTGTGCCTGTGCCTGTGCCTGTGCCTGTGCCTTGTGCTCCAGTGTTCAAGGCAGCGGGCGGTGCATCGGCCCCGGCCTTGAAAATTGCCATAAAAAAAAGAGGCCCGTTATCGGGGCCTCTTTCATGTGATCAAGGATCAGGAACCGGTCAGCTTTTGCTTTCGGGTGCCTTTTTCGCAGCGGTGGTTTTAGCCGCCGTGGTTTTGGTGGTCGATTTTGCAGCGGTTGAACGCGAACGGGTGGCCGGTTTCTTGGCCGGTGCCTTTGCAGCCGGTTTGGCTGCTGTTTTGGTCGCGGTGCTTGCAGTTTCCGAAGATTCGATGATGTGCAGGTCACGCTGCGGGAACGGAATCGAGAAGCCGGCAGCTTCCAGTTCGGTTTTCGATTTGCGTGTCAGATCAAAGAAGGTCGGCCAGAATTCGGACGTTGCCACCCAGCCGCGTGCGGTCAGGTCGACCGAGCTTTCGCCAAGGGTCGCGACGAAGCTCATCGGTTCCGGGTCCTTGAGAACGCGCGGATCGGATGCCACCAGGTTTTTCAGGAAATCAAGTGCCGCATCAACATCGTCGTCATAGGCGATGCCGACCTTGATATCGAGACGACGGGTCGGGTTGCGAGAATAGTTTTTGATCGCGCTGTTCCAGATCTGCGAGTTCGGGGCAGAAATGAACACACCGTCGGGCGTCTTGAGCAGAGTGGTGAACAGGGTGATTTCAACGACGGTACCGGAAATTGAACCGGCTTCGACGAATTCGTCAATCTTGAGCGGACGCAGGATCAGGATCATGACACCGGCGGCGATGTTTGACAGCGTGCCTTGCAGTGCCAGACCGATTGCCAGACCGGCAGCACCGAGGACGGCGATGATGCTGGTTGTTTCCACACCAAAGTTCGAAAGAACCGCGACGAGGACGAATACCAGGATTGCATAACGCACAATGCTTGCTGCCAGCGGCTTGAGAGTCGCATCGACAAATTTTGCATTTTTAAGCGAGTGGCGTACCAGTGCCGAGGCGCGTCCGGCAAGCCACCAGCCAACGGCTAGAATGACAATTGCGCCTAAAAGATCCATGCCAAAGCCGAGTGCGAACTGCTTTAGCATCAGTGTGATCTTGGATACATCGGTTTCAATCATTTCATCCTCGTGCGCTCAGTGTCATGGTTGTATTATTTGCTACTCATACATCAGTATGACACAATAAGAATTACAGGTTTATGTGTTCTTGAAAAGTGTGTAGCAAAACACAATTCTTTTTACACGTATGGAACAAATCGCGTTTTCGGTCGTTTTGAGACATAATCTCACCATCTTTGGTGATAAAGTATTTGCTGAATAACAACCTTAAGACAGGGGTAAGACATGCAGATTCGTCCGACTATTCTTTGTGCTCTTGGTGGCGTTGCGCTTCTGAGTGCGTGTAGCAGCGTAGATAATTCCGGGACTGCGGTTATGTATGGCGGTAACCCGCTGACATACAGCAATTCTGTATCATCTGCGATCTCTGGCACCGAGCCGACGACCGCATTCGGCAAGGCGCTGAAAGCCGAGTATATCGCTTATGCACAGCGCGAAGCTGACGAGTGGTACGACTTCTTTGATGCCGATTTCTTTGCGAAAAAGGCCGGCAAAGTAGCAAGCAACGAAACCATTCTTCCGGAAGATCCGGCAAACTGGCGTTTCTCGGCTGAAGAAATTGCACAGAAACGTGCAGTTCGTGACGAGCTGATCGGTTTGCTTGATGATGGCAAGCGCGAAGAAAAGCCTGACACCGCAGCAGTTGCACAGGCCCGTTTCGATTGCTGGATCGAGGAAAGTGAAGAAGGCTGGCAGACCGAGCTGATCAGCCAGTGCTGGAAAGACTTCGAAGCTGCGATGGCAGAACTTCGTGCGGTAGAGCCGGCACCGGCTGCTGCGGCACCGGTTGCTGCGAAAGAAGCACGTCTGTTCACGATCTTCTTCGATTTCGACAGCGTTGCAATTACCCCGGTTTCGGAGCGCGTTCTTGATGCAGCGGCCGAACAGTGGGCAACTTCGATGGGTAATGTTGCGATCGTCGGTCACGCCGATGCATCGGGTTCGGCAGCCTATAACCTGAAACTGTCCGAACGTCGTGCACAGGCTGCTCTGTCGCAGCTGACCGGTCGTGGTATCAAAGCTGACATGATCGAGAGCGACGCGGTTGGTGAAGGTGAACTTCTCATCCCGACTCCGGATGGTGTTCGTGAGCCGCGTAACCGTCGTGTGACGATTTCTGTCGACTAAGCTTCGACATTTACCAAATCTTTGGCAACGAGGTGGCATTATGCCACCTCGTTGTTTTTATATGTGCTTTTACCTGTGCCGAAGAATTTCGCAGGAATTACAGTTGAAATTCGGATTAATCTGCATAATCTCAGCGAAGTATTCCGACACGTATCAGTGAGAGGCGGGGACATATGCTAAAGGCCATTGCGGCGGTCTTTTCGCGACGCTCGGGGGGCGTGACACTTGCACTGGCGATTGCGTCAGCGGCAATTACACCGGCTGCGATGGCAGCGGATAAAACCCCAATCGTACCTTTTGAAAAGTTTTATGCTGATCAGCGAGGTGACGGAAAGTTGCTGCGCTTTAATGCGTTTTCCGGGGAAATTCCGGGGAAACGAATCAAGGCGCTGTTGCGATCGGGTCAGGTTGTTGGTGACCGCATCCTTCTTTCCGAAGATGTGGCGGTCTATTTCCCGGATGGCTATATCGTCCAGTCACAAGCCCGGTTCAGCAAATATATCCCCAAACCCAATGTCGTCCCCGGTACTGTTGCCAGCCGGGATCATCTGTCGGAAAATCCGCGTTACGCGCTGGTGGAACGTTTTGACACGATCCTTGGCCGTGAATGCGCCCGTACAGAATATGCCAACGGTTTTGCCGCATTGCGGATCAAGTCGGACGGGGTGGTGTCGCTGGTTCTCGAAACATCGGGGCTTTATGACCAGATCGTTGACGAACAGACCACGACCTATAGCGTGACCAGTGCCGTACAGCCGGTCTTTATCGGCAATCAGGGCCTGATGCCCGAACTGATGGCAAAATGCGGTCGCGGCTGATCGCGCATTTGTCTGACTGAATTGCAAAAGGCACCGGGTTCCGGTGCCTTTTTATTTTGGCGACTCGCCATAGCAAATTTTGAAAAATCAGCGGATCAGAACAGCCGGGGAATTTCGATGGCCGGGCAACGGTTCATCACGGCGACCATGCCATGATCGATTGCCCTGGACGCCGCATCGGGGTTCAGCACGCCAAGCTGCATCCAGACCGATTTGGCCTTGATTGCGATGGCTTCATCCACGACGCCGGCGGCATCGTCACTATTGCGGAAGATATCGACCATATCGACCGGCTCGGAAATGTCGGCAAGGGTGGCGACCACCGTCTGACCGTGAATTTCCCCGCCTGCCTGACCGGGATTGACCGGGATCACATGATATCCGCGATCAAGCAGGAATTTCATCACCCGGTTTGACGGGCGATCAGGCTTGGGACTGGCGCCGACAAGGGCGATTGTTCTGGTCGTTTCCAGAAGCGATTTAAGGGCGGTATCATCCGGGTTTTCGAACTGGGGCATTTTGTTCAATCCATCAATTGTTCTTGGTTGATAGTTATATGATCGGCGATCCTGTGCAACTGTTTGGCGCGGGTCACAGGTTGAAAGGCGGGCTCGCGGAAAGTTGATGGCGAGTTTAAATGACGCGGCACATCAAATGCGCTTTGAGTAGGTCAAGGCAGTTTCCGGCTTTGCCGGGATGCCGTGTTTGAATTTGGCGCGCGCTTGCGTGCGCTACAACACCATAGGCTTGACTGCATGTATCCATGGCTTGATCCGTCCGGACGGTTTTCCTTTTTCAAACTGGTGGTCTTTGTCGCGCTGCTTGTGCCCGGTGTGGTTTTGCTGTGGCCGGTGATTGCACAGGGCGGGGCGACGATCCCGGTCAAGGAAGCCATCCTGCAAAGTGGTGACTGGACGATCAGAATCCTTTTGATATCGCTTTTGATCACGCCATTGCGCCGGATTACGCGATTTTCAAAGCTGGTGCAGGTGCGCCGCCAGATCGGTGTTGCGGCCTTTTGTTACGGGATGGTTCATCTTGGGCTTTATGCTATCAGTCAGAACCTTGATCTTGGGCGGATCGCAAGCGAGATCGTCCTTCGGATTTATCTGACGATCGGGTTTGTCGCCCTGATCGGACTTGCTATCCTTGCCGCAACCTCGACCAAGGCGGCAATGCGCCGGCTTGGTGCGAAATGGGCGCGCCTGCACAAACTGGTTTATCCGATTGCGGTTCTGGGAGCGCTGCATTTCTTTATGCAGTCCAAGGTCGATGTCAGCGAAGCCACCCTGATGGCCGGGTTGTTTGTGGCCCTGATGCTGTATCGGTTTGCGCATTGGCGGGGCTGGTCATTGCGGTCGGCCGTGACGCTTGTTGTGATCGCGGTGATCGCAGGCCTTGCGACAGCGGGGATTGAATATGGCTGGTACGCGCTGGCGACCGGTATTCCGGCCGGGCGCGTGGTGGCGGCCAATCTTGAATGGATGTGGCCATTGCGCCCGGCATGGAATGTGTTGCTGGCCGGTCTTGTGATGGTGGTGATTTACCCGTTTGGCCGCGATGGCGCGGGACGGGCGATGTTATCGGCGCTGATCGGTGCCGGGTCTAGACCGCAGCACTCGCGCGGCGGGTAAGGGCAGTCAGCAAGCCCGCACCAATCATCACCCCGCCACCAACCCGGGTCAGACGACGCATGGCATCAGGATGGCGGAACCGTTCACGCAGGGCGGCGGCCATCACCGCCCAGATGGCGACATTGATCGCAGCCAGAATGACAAAGGTTGCGGTCATGACGACGAACTGTGGCAAAACCGGGCTTCCGGCCGTGATGAATTGCGGCACAAAGGCAATGAAGAACACGATGCCCTTGGGATTAAGGGCGGTGACCACATAGGCCTGAAGGAACATGCGCGACGGGCGGTTGCGTTTGGCATCCGGGTTGTCCTGCAACGCGCCGGGATTATCGCGCCACATCTTGATGCCCAGATAGACCAGATAGGCAGCGCCGCAGAATTTCAGGATGGTAAAGGCCTCGGCCGAGGTGGCAAGAAGCGCACCAGCCCCGGCCAGCGAAATGGTCATTGCAGTCAGATCGCCCAGGGCAACGCCGGGAACAGTCGCCCAGGCGGTTTGCCGTCCCTTGCTCAGGGCGTAGCTGACCACCAGCATGATGGTCGGGCCGGGAATGATCAGTATGACGGTGCAGGCAACGACAAAGGCAAGCCACAATTCAAACGGCATCGGAGTTACTCCATCAGGGCGTGATAGGTCGCCACCATCGCAGGACCAATGCCGGGCAAACCCGACCGGGCACCCGGGCAGAACCGCGATGGCAGCAGATATATGAGCAAACGCAGAGTTCAGATGCGAATGCAACCCTTCAATCCGTAATCAGGCGGTCATTCATGGCGCCATGTCGGGTGGCGCTTTTCAACGAAGGCGCCGATGCCTTCGCGGGCGTCGTGTTTTTGCATGTTGGCGGTCATGACATCGGATGCATAGGCATATGCATCGGGCAGGGGCATTTCGATCTGTTTGTAAAATGCCTGTTTGCCAAGGCGCACGGTCATGCCGGATCTTGCGGCAATGCCCGCGGCAAGGTCATCTGTTGCCGTTTCAAGATCATCATCATCAACCACGTCCGATACCAGCCCCATCGCAAAGGCGGTGTCGGCCGGGACCGGATCGCCTGTCAGCAACATGCGCATGGCGTGCTTGCGCGCGATATTGCGGCTCAGTGCGACCATCGGGGTCGAGCAGAACAGACCGATATTGACCCCGGGGGTGGCAAATTTGGCCGAACGGGCGGCAACGGCAAGATCACAGCTTGCCACCAGCTGACAGCCAGCCGCGGTTGCCATGCCGCGGACACGGGCAATGACCGGCTGGGGCAGGGTGACGATCCGCATCATCAGACGGCTGCACTGGGCAAACAGGCTGGCATGCTGATCACAGTCGGTGACGCCGCTCATTTCCTTAAGATCGTGACCGGCACAAAAAACCGGGCCATCGGCGGCAAGAATAACGCACCGGATATCGGGGTTTTGGGCGATGTCGTCAAAGGCATCCTGAAGGGCGGACATCATTGCCGCTGACAGGGCGTTGCGCCGGGCGGGGTTGGACAGGACAAGGGTGACATAACCGTCGTGATCATGGCGGGTCACCAGCGGGGATGACGGGGTGGCGGTGGTCATGGTGTTCCTCCTTGATGCGTGTGCGTGGCATCGTTTTTGATTTTCTTCTACTTGTGATCGTAGTAGAATTGCACGCATCGGGTCATCAATAAAACCGTTTACAAGCATCGGGATATTCGGTGTTTGAAGAATAAACCGAACGGTGAAAAACGCATGGTTGTGGATGAGTGACAGTCAAACGCGGCGTCCTGGTCGGGCGCCGAACCGGTTTGTTTCAGCGCGTAAATGGCAGGAAACGATAAAGTCGCAAAAGCCTGTCCGGGAAACGCCGATCAAACGGTTTGATCGCAAGGACGTAATGGAGCGCGATCTTGAACGGTATCGCGCCGAAGCGCGTGCGCGGTTGCTTCGTAACGGTTTTGACATCCCGCCCTTTTTGATGCCCAAGCCCAAAATCATCGATGATGACAACGAAACCCCCGATCCTGAAACAGTCGAGGTCACGGAAACCCGTCCGCCGGCGATGCTGGGGCCAAAGCCGTCCCCGATGGTCAGCGACAAACAGATCGCCGCAGCCAGTGCCGCCAGTGCCGAACGCGCACAAAATGCGACACGGCCCAAGCCCAGCCGCCATGTTCATGTGCAGAACGCCGCATCCGGTGCCGCAGCACTGCATGGAAACCCGGCCGCCCAGGCCAGCCACGAAGCGGCCCAGGCCGCCGCATTCGCCGAAGAAAAGACCGCGTATGACGAATATGTCGAAAGCCTGAATGGCGGGGCGACATTGCTTGATCGGGTGCGACAGTCAGACGATGGTGACGCATCATCGGGCAATGACATTCAGGGACGTGTTGATGACTTCAAGGAAAAGGAAGTCCGGCAGTCACGCATTGATTTGCCTGATAACACGGCCAACTGGGCCGCGCGTGGCGAAATGGACCGCAAGCGTCTGGAAATCCTTGAAAAACAGGAAAAGGCCAAGGCAAAAGCCGCGCGGTCAAAACGCAAGGCACGCGACCCCATCACCTGGGACAAGTTTCTGCCACGTGCCGCGGCCTATATGATTGCAGCGGTTGCCATCGGCTATGTGCTTGTTCTGACAGTCAGCGAGTTTTCGGCAATTTTGGGGAAATAGTCGGCTATTGTCGAACTGTTGCCGTAATCCCCATATAAGTATCAGGATAGTCAGACGGTTCCGGCCCACTGGATTTGCCCATCGGTTTGCCCCACAGGTTTTGTGCAGGCAGGCCGGTTGCGGATAACAAATCCATACACCTGAAAATCAGGGATCGGTCGGTGATATGCTGCTTGGGGCATGCTGTTTGGGGGCAGCATCCGGATCATCGTCAGCCTTTGAAAAGGCAAAGCATCGGGACAGACGCGACAGACCATCAATGAGGGGGCCGTCATTTTCGTGGTGCACAGCATCGCAGCGTGAAAATGACCGGAATTTTCGACATACCCTTGTTGCAGGAGGCAGCGAGTGACGCTGTGAAATCGCCATGATGCGTGACGAAACCGGTCAGGAAGACCGCCGCCCTGTCTATCTTCCGGAAAACCGCCATCATTGGGCATCCAATGATGAGGTCGACAAACCTGTTGTGGATTTGTCGCGCGGGCCCGTCCGGGCAAGGTTCAAACATAAAGCAGCCTCGCAACCGCCGATGTCATCGGGTGAATGGATGCGACGCAAATTGCCGCATATCGGTGCGACGGCGATTGTCGCCATTGTTATCGGGGGTGTGGTGCTGGCCACATTTACCGATCTGGCGTCGATCGTTTTGCGGTAATCGTGATTCCGTACCTGTACCGTGATATGGCCGGGTGTGAACCGGCTTTGCTGCGGGCGCGCCATTGTTGCCTGATCCAGGGACGTCAATAAACAGATGGCGATAAACAGATGGCGAAAAACACACGGTGACAAAATGGATCGCGGCAAACAGTCCGCATCCAATGGTGGGGAAGAGATGCAGAAACCGTAAAATATTGACGTTAACGTAAACGTTATGTCAGGCTGTCGATCTGGATCAATAATGCCAAAGCAAAACTGGCAATTTGGGGAGGTCTGCTGTCATGAACAATTCGCACGCCCGCACCGGGATCACCCCGGCCGATTTTGATGCCATCATGCGCGAAAAGGTGCCGTTTGTCGGCGATATGGGCGTTATCACGGAAAGTCTTGAAAATGACACGGCGGTCCTGCGGTTGCCGTTCAGGGAACGCTATTTGCGGCCCGGCAATGTGGTAACGGGCCCGGCGATTTTTGCTTTGGCCGATATTGCGCTTTATGCGGTGGCCTGGCTTGTGGTGCCCAAGGCGGATCTGGCGGTAACGACCGAGGCGACGGTACATTTCCTGTCGGGGGCGAAGCCGGGCGACCTGATTGCCGAGGCCAGGATCCTTAAGGCGGGCAGGCGGCTTTTGATTGCGGAATGCCATATTCGATCAGCCGTTGATAACAGTCTTTGTGCGCATGTGATCGGCACATATGCCATGCCGCCGGCGGAAAAATAGCGCGAAATCGTGTGGTAAAATAATACCTCTTTACGTAACTAATTGATTTACAATGAAATATTCCTGTTGTTTTCCTGTTGAATGCTGGCATAATGCGCCGACTTTCAACGAGGGAAGATTCCCTCCGTGAAACCCAGTTTTCGAGTATTGAAATAATGAAAACCTTCACTGCGACACCGAGCGACATCGAGCGCAAATGGTTCGTGGTCGACGCTGAAGACGTCGTCCTTGGCCGCCTTGCTGCTGTTGTTGCCAACCGTCTTCGTGGTAAACACAAAGCTATGTTTACCCCGCACATGGACTGTGGCGATCACATCGTCATCGTCAATGCCGAAAAAGTCAAACTGACCGGCCGTAAACTTCAGAACAAGAAGTTCTACTGGCACACCGGTTACCCGGGCGGCATTAAAGAACGCACCATGGACAAGCTCCTGAATGGTGAGCACCCGGAACGTGTGATCATCAAAGCTGTTGAGCGTATGATGTCCCGTGGTCCGCTGCGCAGCCAGGTTCTTTCCAAACTGCACGTCTATGCTGGTACCGAGCACCCGCATGAAGCTCAGAAGCCGGAAGTCCTCGACGTTGCGGCTATGAACGAAAAGAACAAGCGGAGTGGCAAATAATGGCCGACACCAAAACTCTTGAAGATCTCAAGGATCTGGCACAGGGCGGCGAAACCGCAGCTGCTGCTGAAGGCACCCTGCCGGAACCGAAGATCGACGCACAGGGCCGTTCCTATGCAACCGGTCGTCGTAAAAACGCAATTGCACGTGTCTGGATCAAGCCGGGCTCGGGTAAAGTCACCGTCAATGGCCGCGAGTTCGAAGACTACTTCGCACGTCCGGTTCTGCGCATGGTCATCAACCAGCCGTTCGGCGTAACCGATCGTAAAGATCAGTTCGACGTCGTTTGCACCGTATCTGGTGGCGGTCTGTCTGGTCAGGCAGGTGCGGTTCGTCACGGTATCTCCCGTGCGCTGACCCTGTTCGAGCCGGCACTGCGTGGTTCGCTCAAAGCTGGCGGGTTCCTTACCCGTGACTCGCGTGCAGTCGAACGTAAAAAATACGGTCGTGCAAAAGCTCGTCGTAGCTTCCAGTTCTCGAAACGTTAATACGTTTCCAGACATCTGGTACGATACAGTATTGGAAAAGCGTCACTTTCGAGTGGCGCTTTTTCTTTTGCGGGGCAGGGTGCCGATACCATTGGTTCTTCAAACCTGCACAAAAAAGAAAACGGCGCTCTTTCCAAGGAAAGGCGCCGTTTTTTACGGACGAATTGTGGGGAAGCTTGGCGCGTGCCCCAACAATCTTGTGCGTTACTGCCAGCGGTCCGAGAAATCGCGCGGGACCATCAGGATGTCACGATCAACCGTGTTGATATCGGTGTGACCACAGAATGCCATCGAAACTTCAAGTTCCTTATGGATCAGTTCAAGCGCCTTGGTGACACCTGCTTCGCCCATGGCCCCCAGGCCATAAACATAGGCGCGCCCGATATAGGTGCCTTTGGCACCAAGGGCCAATGCCTTGAGCACGTCCTGACCGGAACGGATACCGCTATCAAGGTGAACTTCGATCTTGCCGCCGACCGCATCCATGATTTGCGGCAAGGCGCGGATCGAAGACAGCGCCCCGTCAAGCTGACGCCCGCCATGGTTTGAAACGATAATGGCGTCGGCACCGACATTCAGGGCTTCGACCGCGTCACGCGGGTCAATGATCCCCTTGATGATCAGCGGGCCATCCCACATTTTGCGGAATTCGCGAATACGATCCCAATCAAGGGAATCATCAAATGCCTGGGCGGTCCAGTCACCAAGCGATGAGGGATCAGCAACGCCCTTGGCGTGACCCACGATGTTGCCAAAGAAACGGCGCTTGGTGCCAAGCATGCCAAGACCCCATTGGACCTTGGTCATCATGTCGGCGACCGATTTGATCGTCAGTTTGGGCGGAGCAGACAGGCCGTTTTTCAAATCCTTGTGACGCTGCCCCAGCATCTGAAGATCGACCGTGATGACAGCGGCCGAACATTTTGCGGCCTTGGCCCGGTCAAACAGGCGCTGCATGAAGTCATCATCTTTGAGCGTATAAACCTGCAACCAGAACGGCTTGGATGTGTTTTCGGCCACATCCTCGATCGAACAGATCGACATGGTCGACAAGGTATAGGGCACGCCGAACTTTTCGGCCGCACGGGCGGCCTTGATTTCGCCATCGGCACACTGCATTCCGGTCAGTCCGACAGGGGCAAGGGCGACCGGCATGGAGACGTCCTGACCGATCATCTGGCTTTTGGTGGTGCGGCCCGACATGTCGATTGCGACGCGCTGACGCAGGTGGATATCCTGAAAATCGGTGGTGTTTTCGCGGAATGTCTGCTCGGTCCAGCTTCCGGATTCTGCGTAATCGTAAAACATGCGCGGGGTGCGCCGTTTATAGATACGTTTAAGGTCATCGACGCAGGTAATCACTGGCATGAGTTCAACTCCGAATAAGGTGCGCGTGGTAATGGTAATACCACTTTCCCAAGTTATCGCAAACCGAATTGAAAAACAGCCCCTTACTGACCATTTCCACATGCTGGAAACAGCGCGATGCGATCACGGGAAAAGAATTTTAAAAAGAAGGGTCGGAAATTGCGAAGTTTGTGATAAGAACAAGTTCAGGAACGATAATTTCCGATTTGCAAAGGATCACAAAATGGTTGGGAACATGCGACGAATTTTCAAAACATAGCTTTTTGAAACTCTGTTGGACATCCTTGCTGTTTGTGAAGGGCCGCTAATAGAGCGGTCTTTTTTTATGCCAATTCGAAATCCTGAAAATCCCAGTTAACCCCCAAAGAAAGGGACCACCGATATGCAGTACAGAAAGCTGCACGACGCCGATCTTGATGCCGCAAACGCATTTCTTGCCGACCATGCTGCGACCAGCATGATCCTGCGCGGAAATCTGCGAACTGCCGGTATCGAGCGACGCCGTCATCCGCTTTCTGGAAGCTGGTTCGGTGCTGTGGCAAATGATGGTGCGATCCGGGCCATTATTGCACAGTTCGGCAATGGCAATGTCTTTGTCCAGGCGGCGGATAACCAAACGGTCCCGATGCAACTGACCGAAGCCTTTCTTGCCGATCCGTTGCGGCCCGTAGCTGGGGTGTTCGGCGAGGCCGATCAGGCGGCGGATATGCTGGTCCAGCTTGGCCTTGCGGGCAGTGAATTTGCGATCAATGCATCGGATATTCTGTATGGGCTGGATCTTGCCAATCTGGTGGTGCCGGTCAATGCGCGCGCGGATGACTTTCAGATGGTTGATGCCGAAAAGGTTGAACGCAGCACATTGCTAAGCTGGCTGCGGGCCTATGAGATCGAGGCATTGGGGGCCGAAGACACCCCGGTTCTTGACAGCAAGGTCGCATCGCGCCTGGTGCAGTCCCTTGATGCGCGCAATCTGTGGGCACTGATTGTTGAAGGAAAGGCGGTAAGCCTTTCGGGCTTTAACGCCCAACTGCCCGACATGGTACAGGTCGGCCCGGTCTGGACACCACCTGAATTCCGGTCAAACGGCTATGCCCGGATACTGGTTGCCAAAACACTTCTGGCCGCACGGGCACGCGGGGTAACCCGCGCGATCCTGTCCACAGACAGCGAAGCCGCGGCAAAGGCCTACGAGGCTCTTGGTTTTGAGAAAATCGGGCGCTACCGCTTGGCGCTTCTTAAAAGCCCGATGCAGCTTGGTAAAATGTCCGCTGCATAGCTCAAAGAAGCCTGCATATCGCAAGGACAATGCCCGATTTGACCATCGAATATGTGCCTGCCGTCCGGTATGATCGGGGGCAGGCATTTTTCCATCCGGTGCTGGATGGGCATGTCGCACAATGGTTAAGCTTGCATAAAGGGTGCGCGGCGATAATGGCCGGCAAAGGGTACTTGTGAAAAGCGGCTGTGTTGCTGCTGATTGTTGTTAGAGGAAGGTTCATGACGAATTACTTCGTGATCACCGCCGGTCGAACAGGCTCGGCCTGGTTGGCTGATTTTCTGTCGGCGAACCTCAAGATCGAGGCGATACACGAACCGCTTGGTATCGAGGATTTCGGCACCCGGATGCCCGACATCCGAACCATGCGGACCTATAACAACCATGGAAATACCCGCTTTGTGCAGGAATTCTGGGAGCGGAAATTTCAAACCATTCCCGATGGGACCTATGCCGAAACCAACCATACCCTTTGCAAGTGCGGTTTGGTCGAAAACGTGATTTCGAATGGTCGGGCGGATTTCACGACGCTGATCATTTTAAAAAGAAACATCGTCAAACAATGCGTCAGTTATCTGGTTCGTAATGATTTCGGGAATATTACGCTTGCCTGGCAGTGGTACTTGCATCCGTCCTATTCGCGAAAAATCATCAATGCTGATGCATTTTCGCAATTCGGGCCGTTGGGCATGCCGCTTTGGTATTGCTATGAAATGGCCACGCGGCAAGAATATTACCGCCAAAAATATGCCGATCAGATCAAGATGGTCGATGTGTCACTTGACGAGGCGGTCCATGAAGAAGGGGCGAAGGCCTTTTTGACTGACCTCGGTATTGATGGCGCGTGCGTGATGCCGCCCAAAAAGAATGCAAACAAGGCACAGCCGAGCCAGGAACTTGTTCAGCAGGTTACGACAATCGTTGAAAAAATCACATTTGACCCGGCCAAGGTCGCAGGGGATGCCATCAAGGCCGGGTTTACGTTTGAGCCCTGAGTAGTGGGCGCGTCTGATTAAATCGCCTTGCAAGCGGTAGATCACGGGCGGGGTTCCGAGTATCGGGTAAATATGAACCGGATTGATGTCTGTTGTGATCCAAAAACAGTTATCGCATTTGATGTCAGGTTTTTGGCGCCAAACCGTCGCGATGGTTTTGGCTGTTGCGGTCATGTCGGCATGTTTGGTGATATCAGCACAGGCGCAGGACCTGGCGCAGGTGTTATACCGGTTTGAAAACCGTGCTTTGACACTTGGCCGGTATGGGTCGGTGGCGACGTTTCAGCAGCGGTTGTTTGCCCAGGCTGCCAATTGTGCGGGAAAGCCTGCCAGCAGCTATGGCAAGGCGGACGGGATTGTCGGGGTAAAGACCCGACAGGCGATCCTTGATCTGCAACCGTGTCTCAATTCGGCGGTGCGTGCCGCGGTCGGGGCGGAGAGTTACGGGGCGATTACCACCGGGCTTTGGCGGCTTTTGATGCCGTCGCAAATAGCGCCGCCGGACGCGATCGAGCGGGCCAATCACCTGACATTCGCACTGGAAGGCACGGATTACGACGTCATCCAGTTCAATTTTTGTCAGTCGCCCAATCCACGCAGCGGCAAGCGGTTTCTTGAAGGGGATCCGTATTGCTTTACCAATGATCCGCGCGCCTATCTGACCTGGGGACCGCGCGGGGCAACTGCCGGGGCAGGCGCGGAAATCCAGCAGATCCTGTTTGCCGCCGAACGGGCCAATCCCGGCTTGTTGCGCAATGTGTTTGGTCCCTTTACCGAAGATATGCACAGACTGGCGCTTGGCAATAATGATGCGGCGTTTGATGTGCTGTGTGCGATCTGGGTCAATGATCGTGAGCGGGCCGATTTTACGCGGCGTTTTGCCGCCTATGGGGCGCGGCCCGAAGTGCAGGAGGCTTATCATCGGGTTTATGATGCGGCCAATGCCGATGGCGGGAAAATAGCGCGATTTTTCAAATTATATAAATCAATAAAACCGGTGATAAAGCGCGACCCGACCGAGATTGATCTGGCCTTTTTTATCGACCGTGCAACCCATGGGTCGGTACCGCCCGGTGATATCAGCAAGCTTGTCGATCAGATGACCAGGTTTGTGACCCGCACGCGCAATTTGCCAAGTCCCGGAAATCTGCGCAAGCAGCTTGCAGCCTGGCTTCCGAGCCATCACAAATATAATGACCGACTGGCCCGTGATGCGATCTTTTTGGTCGACGATCCCGAGGTGGTTGTTTCGGACGCCCATCGACGGATGTGGTTGCAACGATCCGGATTGAAGGCCAGTGACTTTGGTCTTTCCGATCAGCGCTTTGTCACCGATTACCCGGTCGCAGCGCCCACCGGCTACGAGAAGATCGAGAAATTCTATACTGTTTTGCCGCAGGATAAACGCGCCTGTCCGTCCACAGTGCGCCGGGCGCGCAAGAAATAGGGCAGGGCCGAGCCCCCCGTGTCAAAACCTCCATCTCGAAACCCTCATGTCAAAACTGCATGGGAATATTGCGGTTTCTCAGGGATATTTGTCGCCTAATTGCTTGCATCTGATGGGCTTGTTTGCCAACATCCGCACGTTATCAATACCTGCGCATTTGCAGGCATGGCTTTAGGAGCAAGATTTAAATGAGTGACGTGTCGGTTGACCAGAAGGTCAAAGTCGGAATTCTCGGTGCCAGTGGCTATACCGGGGCAGAGCTGGTTCGCATTCTTGCGCATCACGATGCCGCGGAAATTACCCTGTTGACCGCAGACCGACGCGCCGGCCGTCCGTTCGGGGAAGTTTTCCCGCATCTTGCCCATATCAAATTGCCGACCATGATTTCGATTGCCGAAGCAGATTGGTCGACTGTCGACATGATTTTCTGTGCATTGCCCCATGGCACGACACAGGAAGTCATTGCCGGTCTTCCGGAACATGTGAAGGTGGTCGATCTTTCGGCTGATTTCCGTCTGTTTGATCCGGCGACCTACAAGGAATGGTATGGCGCGGAACATGCCGCACAGGATTTGCAGAAAGAAGTGGTCTATGGTCTGACCGAACTGCACCGCGACAAGATCAAAAAGGCGCGTGTGGTTGCCAATCCGGGGTGTTATCCGACCCCGGTGCAACTGGCACTGACGCCGCTTCTTGAAGGCAAGATGGTGCATGCTGATGACATCATCATTGATGCCAAATCCGGTGTGACCGGTGCCGGTCGTTCGCCAAAGGAAGGCACGCTTTATGCCGAGGTGACCGAAGGCATTCATGCCTATGGCACCGGCGGGCATCGCCATGCCCCGGAAATCGAGCAGGGCCTGGCATGGGCATCGGGTCAGGATGTTGTGGTCAACTTTTCACCGCATCTGATGCCGATGAGCCGCGGCATCCTTGAATCCATCTATGTCAAAATGACTGATGGCACCACGGCCGAAGACATTCAGGCCGCCCTTGAAAAGCGTTACGCAGACGAGCCGTTTGTCCGTGTTTTGCCGTTCGGTGTCACGCCGCAAACCCGCCATGTGCGTGGTTCGAACTATGTCCTGATGGGGGTCGTCAAGGACCGTGTGCCGGGCCGTGTGATTATTGTTGCGGTCGAAGACAACCTGGTCAAAGGCGCATCGGGGCAGGCCGTGCAGAACATGAACGTGATGCTGGGGCTTCCGGAAACCATGGGGCTTGAGATCGAGCCACTGTTCCCGTAAGCGACGGCTGGCTAGCGAGCTTTGAAATTGCAAAAGGCGCATCCATTCGGGTGCGCCTTTTTGGTTGTGTACGGTTACGGGCGCATGGCGCGTTCGAGGACCTTGAATATTTCGGGGTTCTGACATTGCGCGACGTTAAAGCGCATCAGATTGCCAGCCGATTGCGAGATGCTGAACACGTTGCCCGGTGCCAGAACCACGCCATCGGCAAGGGCGTTGCGTGCCGTTTGTGCGGCATCGATCCCGTAGGGCAAAGCACACCACAGGAATATCCCCGCATCGGGTGTAATTGCCGGGCGAATGCCAAGGGATGCCAGTTGTTTTGCGGTGCTGGTCATAGCGTGTGACAGTCGGGTGCGCAATCCGTCCATATGCTTGCGATAGGTGCCGTCCTTCAAGACCAGATGGATCAATTCGGGGGCAAGGTTGCTGCCGGAAAATCCGGTTGCGACCTTAAGATCGATCAATTGGTCAATCCAGTCACTGCGACTGGCGATATAGCCACAGCGCAGGGATGCCGACAGGGTTTTTGAAAAGCTGCCGATATGAATGACCCGGTCCATGCCGCCAAGGGCGGCCAGGCGCGGCGCGGGTGTGGTTTCGAAATCCGCGAAAATGTCATCTTCGATGATAATCAGGTCATGTTGGTCGGCAATGTTCAAAATCCGATGCGCAGTTTGCGGGGACAGGGACGCGCCGGTCGGATTATGAATGCCGGAATTGGTGATATAAAGGCGCGGTTTATGGTCGGAAACCACACGGGCAAAGGTATCAATATCGGGGCCCGTCGGGGTGAAGGGGACGCTTATGATATTGGCGCGATGGGCACGCAACAGCGCACAGAAATTGAAATAGCACGGATCATCAACCAGAACCGTGTCACCCGGTTCAATCAGAAAACGGCACAGCATGTCGATTGCCTGGGTTCCGGATTCTGTCAGTAAAATCTGATCGGGGTCGGTCACGATGCCATACCCGGCCAACCGCCGGGACAGCAATTGCCGCAAGGGCGCAAGCCCAAGCGGCGTGCCATATTCAACCAGAACATCGTCAGAAGCCCGTGCAAGGGTGCGCAAGGCGCGCCGGATTGATGTTTCGGGCATCCAGTCCGCCGGCAACCAGCCGCAGCCGGGTTTGAGCATGTCGGGTCTGGCATCAAGCGATTGTCGCGATACCCAGAACGGATCAACCGCCCGGTCAAGTTTGGGGCCGATCCGCGCGATCGAAAACGGGGCGGTGTGTCCCGAAACGTAAAACCCCGAACCGCGGCGCGATTGAATGGTGCCGTCGGCGACCAGACGGTCATAGGCTTCGACCACGGTTGAATTGGAAACACCCATCTGATGCGCACAGGACCGAATAGAGGGCAGCTTGTCCCCGGCAAGAAGATTGCGCGCCGAAATCCGGTCGCGAATGGATGCCATTACCTGTGAAACAAGCGTGCCATCCTGCACGATTTCCGGCATGTGTGGCTGGGATTGAACGGTCACTGTATTGCCCTTGTGTCCAGTACAGTTTGATATTTTTGTACTGTATTGTGTCTGGCAAGTGTGACCAAGACAAGACAAAGATGTCGCCATCATTCAGATGGAGGATCTTGTGACACAGGTAATAGCGCAATCGGTTTCCCGGACGCGTGCGGGCTGGTTCAGTGGCCTGATGGGGGTTGTGATCTTCAGCGGGTCGTTACCGGCAACGCGGTTGGCGGTCATGGATTTTGATCCGGTCTTTGTCACGGTTGCACGCGCGGCAATCGCCGGGATTATTGCGGTTTTGATCCTGATGGTTTCAAGGCCGGTGCGCCCGATACGGTCGCAATGGGTATCGTTGTTGGTGGTTGCCGGGGGTGTGGTTGTCGGCTTTCCGCTTTTGACGGCACTGGCGCTTGAACATATCAGCTCGGCTCGATCGATTGTCTTTATCGGGCTTTTGCCATTGGCAACTGCGATTTTCGGGTTTTTGCGCGGTGGTGAAAGGCCACGCGCCGTTTTCTGGCTTTTCTCCATTATGGGAAGCGGGCTGGTGGCCGGATTTGCCGCAACAGGTAGCGAATCGGGCGCGTTTTCAGGTGATCTTTATATGCTGGGGGCAATTATCGTTTGCGGGCTTGGCTATGCCGAAGGTGGCAAGCTGTCGCGACAGCTTGGTGGCTGGCAGGTTATTTGCTGGGCGCTGGTGATTTCGGTGGTGCCAATGGCGGTTTTGTGCGCGGTGACGTTACCCGAACAGATGGGGGCGATTGGAATGCCTGCCTGGCTTGGGCTTGGCTATGTGTCGCTGTTTAGTATGCTGATCGGGTTTTTCTTCTGGTATCGCGGTCTGGCTTTGGGCGGAATTGCCACGGTCGGGCAATTACAGCTTTTGCAGCCCTTTATGGGCTTGATATTGGCGGCACTGATTTTGGCCGAACCGGTCAGCCCGGCGATGATCGGGGTGACGGTTGCGGTTGTTTTATGTGTGGCGGGTGCGCGACGGTTCGCGTGACGGAAAGCGGGCGCAATGTCAGGGCAGTACGCCGCATTCCGGTTGCGGACCGGGGCCTACTGATTGGGTTGGGGGCTGTCTGATTTGGCCGATTGCGGAGTGTCTTCGGGGCTTTTGTCTGGCCAATAGAGTTTGTGCAAACTGGCGACAAAGCCTTCATCAAGCAGGTCCTGCATGATCTCGGCGATTTGATCCGTGCGTGACATTAGCGGGGATTTGCGCGAAACCGCCAAATGGATGTCATTGTTATGGCCTGATCGAAATGGTGCCTTGATGATGGTGTCTTCAAGATGGTTGCGGCGGATTTCAAAGTCGGCGTTGGAGTCCGAACCGACAATTGCATCAAGCCGGTTGGCGGTCAGCATGCGCAGCAAGATGGTTTCGCTGCCGGCTTCGAATTTGTCGAGGGACGTGTCGCTGTCAAACGGTTCGAAATAGCGCGAATCAACAACCGCGCCGACCGTCAGATTGCGAAGGTCGTTATATTCCTCGATCAGGACCGGGTTTTCGCGATTGATGTAAAAGACCGGGGTGACCTGACTATAGGGCGGCTTGATATAGTGGGCGAATTGCGCACGTTCTTCGGTATAGGCAAAGCTTGTCAGAACGTCGATATCCCCGTCTTCAAGATTTTTAAGGCAACGCCGCCAGGGGCAGGGATGCAGATCAAGCTGCAAGCCAAGCCGGTTGGCAATCGCAGCCAGAAGGGCAACGTCAATGCCATGACGTGAACCGTCTTCATCTTCGATCACGAAGGGTTCCCACACCGAAAATGCCGCAATCAGCAACCCGCTATCTGTATGCCGGGATTGCCGTTCATGGGCATGCGCCACGCCAGATGACAATGCCCCGCCAACCAAAAGCCCAAGACACAGCACAGCCACAGACATGCCACGCGCCAAAGGCGGTGCGGCAGGGCTTGCTGTTTTTGTACGGGCGATTGATGCGATCATGAGCAAGATTTGTTACGACGGGGTTTCCTTCTATCCATGTTAGAATTTAAACTCTCAAATCAAGTGATGCTGTACCGGAAGTATCCTGCTTGCGGTTGGTTCGAGAGATGTGAACACCAGTTACGAAAGGTCATGTGACCATGCGTTTGTCCTATCGCGGGGTAAAGCCCACCATTGATGAAACAGCCTTTATTGCCCCGAATGCGACCATCATCGGTGATGTCGAAATCGGTGCAGAGACAGGCATCTGGTTTGGCTGTGTCATTCGCGGGGATGTTCACGAAATCCGTATCGGATCGCGCACCAATATCCAGGATCTGACCATGGTACATGTCGCCAAGGGCAAGTTCGGGACCTATATCGGGGATGACGTGACCATCGGACATGCGGCGATTATTCATGCCTGCACGCTTGAGGATCGAAGCTTTGTCGGGATGGGGGCGACCGTGATGGATGGTTGCGTGATCGAGCAGGGCGGCATGCTGGGGGCCAATGCATTGCTCGCACCGGGCAAACGTATTCCGGCAGGCGAACTTTGGGCCGGTGTGCCTGCGCGCAAGGTGCGTGATCTGACACAGGAAGAAATCGAATTCTTCAAGGTGTCTGCCGATCGCTATGCCGATTTGGCACAGGAATATGTCAAATCCATCCCCGAAGACCTGAAATAGGGTACGGGAATTTTCGGCAATGTCTGCCCGCATATGTCTGTTTGGATATATCTGGGGGTTTCTGCGTAGTCCGGGTGAAGACGCTTGGACTGCGCAATATTTTTTTGCATCATGGCCTTCAAGTGCGAAAAAGGGGAAGCGTTCGCAATAATCAAAAATGAAGGCATGTCCGATAACAAAACAAACGGGACATGCTGCGACGTGAAGAGGCGTGGGAAGATATGGCGGTTCGCCATTTGATGCCTGGCATCGCGATGTTGCTTGTGTCCTTGTTGGGCGGCATGCATGCAAGTGTTGCGGAACCAATTACGGAATGTTCGCGGCCATTGGTGATCCGGGCATCGGAAACCTATAGCCCGTTCAGCATGAAAGATGTGAACGGCATGGCAACGGGCATTGATAACCAGTTCATTACCCGGATCCTGCGTGAAACGGGATGTGATGCCCGGTTTGTCTTCATGCCCTGGAAACGGTCGCTTTATGCCATTGAACATGGCGATATCGATATTCTGCCATCGGCATCCTTTACTGCGGAACGGGCAGAATACGGATTATTTTCCGTGCCATACCGCAATGATGTCATCGGATTTACCGTTCGCAAAGGCGATGCAAGACGTATTCAGATTGAAGGTCTTGATGATATTGCGCGCCAAAACCTTGTGATCGGGCATGTGCGCGGGGCCTATCGCGGCGAAGATTTCAAAGCCTTTAGTGCGAAGGTGGAAAATGCCCCGTTTATCATGGATGTGTCGATGGCCCCGCATGGCATGCAGCTTTTGATGGCGCGCCGGGTTGATCTGTTGCTTGGTATTCCGGCGGCCTATGTTGCGCAGGCAGACGAGCTTGGATTTGCCGGTGGTGTTGAAGAACATCCGTTTATCCTGGCCAAGGAGCCGGTGCGTTTGATGTTCTCGGCCAAGACCATTGCTCCGGAACTTGCACAAAAACTGTCAGAAGCGATCGAGCACGAAATCACCACCGACGGATATCAGCGCCTGTTTGGAAATCAAAGTGTTAGCACCAATTAGTTGATTCCGACCGACAGGTTTGTGATGCCCGCAAATGCGCGGTTGGATTGATCTGTATTGCGAAGGAGCCGGACTTGGTTTAGCAAGTCAGGACATTCGGATTTAACAGACAACCTGCCGCGCGCCACCACGCCCGGGCACAGGAAATGGACCGGGAATATGACACGTTGGCAGGCAAATGCCGTTATTGTTTTCGTTGCCCTGATCTGGGGCACGACCTTTGTTGTTCAGCACACCAGCATGGAAAATATCGGCCCGCAATATTTTACGGGCGTGCGTTTTTTGCTGGGGACACTGGCCGTATTACCCTTTGCCTTGCGCGAGTTGCGCAAACTTGACCGTGCGGGCCGTCGGCTTGATCGGGTTGATATCCTTGGCATGATTGCCACGGGCATTTCGATGTATCTTGCCAGCATCTTCCAGCAGATCGGCATCATGGGCACCACGGTTACCAATGCGGCTTTCCTGACGGCATTTTATGTGCCCGCAGTACCAGTTCTGGCCTATGTGGTGTTTCGCAATCGACCGCACTGGTCGGTCTGGCCGGGCGGGGCGATGTGTGTTTATGGCACCTACCTTTTAAGTGGCGGGGATCTTTCGGGGCTTGGCACCGGTGATTTCTGGGTGATGGGCAGTGCGCTTTTCTGGGCGGTTCAGGTGGTGATGATCGGGGTGATGGTAACGCGCACCAATGCACCGGCCCTTGTTGCCGCGACCCAGTTCTTTATCACCGGCATTCTTGGCATGGCGATGGGGGCGGTGACCGAAACCTTCAGCTTTGCCGATATCTATAATGCCGGGTTTGAGATCCTGTATGCCGGGATCATGTCAGCCGGGATTGCCTTTACCCTTCAGGCCGTGGCCCAGAATTATACCGAGGCATCGGATGCCGCGATCATCATGAGTGCCGAGGCGGTCTTTGCCGCAATTGCCGGGGCATGGTTCCTTGGTGAACGTTTGGCACCGGCGGAATATGCCGGTTGTGGTGTGATCCTGGCGGCGATTATCGGGGTTCAGTTATTGCCAATGATGCGCCGCCGCCCGTCTGTGGCGATCTGACCGATCCGTCTCATACCGGATTGATGCCAAATATCATCAATGGCGGGCCGGTTAACGGGCCGCCATTGACTTTTATCAAGGCAGGGTTCAAGTCTGTAGGCGTAAATGCGTTGCGTTCGCGATCATGCGGGCGGCCGTCATATACATTCTTTTCCGTGATCAGATCAAAGTGCCTGCCATGCGTCACCACAACCGCCATTCGTTTCGTTTTGCATTGATCGTTTCTGCGATGAGTGTCGGTATCATTGTGCCGGTGTTGCAGGTGGCCAAGGCCCAGGCAGAGACCCCGGCCGAGACCCCTGATGCATTTTTGCATCGTCTGGCAGCACAGGGAAACATGCAGTCCGCATCCGATGTCGGGGCGACAGAAGTTGCGAATGCAGCAAATTCCCCATTTGCTGACAAGGCGGAACTTGGCGAGGCGCTTTATTTCGACCCCAATCTTTCGGCCAATCGCACGCAGGCCTGTGCGACCTGTCATGAGCCGTCCGCCGGGTTCAAGGATCCGCGCATTGACGTGGCAAATGGTGCCTTTTCACTGGGCGATGATGGCAAAAGCCTTGGCGATCGCAATGCGCCGATGGCGGCCTATGCGAAATTTTCCCCGACATTCCATGTACGTGATGACGGTGTCGCCGTGGGGGGGCAATTCTGGGACGGGCGTGCTGCGGATCTTGCCGAACAGGCTGGTGGGCCGCCGCTTAATCCCATTGAAATGGGCATGCCCGACAAGGCCAGTGTCGTTGCGCGCCTGATGGAGGATGAAGATTATGTCGCGGGCTTCAAGGCATTGTTTGGCGATGATGTCTGGTCAGACAGCGAGACGGCCTATGGCGCGATGACACAGGCGATTGCCGCCTTTGAACAGGGGGACGAATTCGCCCCGTTCGATTCTAAATATGACCGGTTCCTGCGCGGCGAATATAAAATGACCCCGCAAGAAGAGCTGGGCAGGGTTTTGTTCTTTTCGCAGCAATTTACCAATTGCAATACCTGCCACATGCTGAAAACCAGCCCGACGGCAGAAGGCGAAACCTTCACCAATTACGAGTTCCACAATATCGGTGTGCCGCGCAATGTCGCGACCCGCAAGGCCAATGCCAAGGATGTCAGTTTTACCGATAACGGGCTTTTGGATAATCCGGCAATTGATGACCCGGCCTATCGCGGCAAATACAAAACCCCGTCGCTGCGCAATGTCGCGGTGACGGGGCCTTATATGCATAACGGCGTGTTTGCCGATCTGGAAACCGTGGTGCGGTTCTATAACAAATATAACAGCAAGGCCAAAGCCAACCAGACCAACCCGGAGACCGGTCAGCCCTGGGGAGATGCCGAAGTGCCCGAAACCATTTCGCTTAAGGAGCTGGAGCAGGGCGATGCCCTTGACAGCAAGCGGATCAAGGCCATCGTTGCCTTCCTTAAAACCCTGACCGATGCGCGGTATGAACCCTTGCTGACCGAGCAGGCCAAAGCCGCGAATTAGGATTTAAGTGTTTCGATCACCGCACTTTGGGCAAGGTCGCCAAGGCCATCCTTTGTGGCGGTTTCAAATATATTTGCCGCCGCCTGTCCGACCGGAACGGTCATGCCGAATTCCCGGGCCATGGTCAGGGCATAGGATGCGTCCTTGGCGCGAAGGGCGGTGGTGAAATGGATGCCTTCGTTATGGTTGCCACTGATCATGCCGGGCATGGTCATCAGCCCGGATGCACTGGCATTGGCACCGATTGCAAAAGTTTCGGCAACGGTTGCGCCATCAAGCCCGGCTTTGCTGGCAACAGCCACAAGCTCGGCCGCAGCAGCGATATGAACAGCACCCAAAAGATTGTGCATCAGCTTATAAGCCGTGCCCGATCCGACCGGACCAAAATGCACGGTGCGTTTTCCGGTATCGTCAAGGATCGGTTGGATACGGTTAAGGTCAGATGCCTCGGCCCCGATCAGAAAGATCGTGTTGCCGGCTTCGATATCAGAAGGAACGCCGGTAACCGGCGCATCGATATAGGTATGCCCGGCAGCCGAAACGGCCTTGGCAAGATCAAGCACAAAGGCATGTGAAAGGGTGGAACATTCAATGGCGACCGTCCCGGCATTCATGGCCGCAAGCGCGCCATTTTCACCAAGCCAGACGGCCCGTGCAGCATTGTCATCGGCCATGAACGAGATGATGGTATCCACACCATATGCCGCCTTGGCCGGCGTGGCACAGGCAACCGCGCCAAGCGCAACAAGCGGGTCAAGCTTGTCCGGGCTGCGGTTCCAGACCTGTATTCGGTAACCTTTTGAAAGCAGGCGTTTGATCATCGCCGATGCCATGCGCCCGGCCCCCAGAAAGCCGATTGTCTTGGTCATGGTGTTTCCCCGTCAAATGATTGATGTTTATCGTTATGGAATAAAAAAAACGCGGTCTGTGCCATGTCTGACCGCGTTTTCAACAAAGTGCGATCTGCCGGTCAGGACAGGGTGACTTTCACATATTCACCGGGTGCCGGACCAAGCACCTTGAGCTTGCCATCACCTTCCTTGCGGGCGGGAACCTTGCCGCCTGAACGGCGGCTGATCCAGTTTTGCCAGTCGGTCCACCAGGAACCTTCATGCTGGGTGGCCTTTGCCATCCAGTCATCGGGATTGGCCGGGGTGCGGTTATAGGTCCAGTAGCAATATTTCTTGGCCGCCGGCGGGTTGACCACCCCGGCAATATGGCCCGATGCCGACAAGACGAATTTGACCTGACCTGACATAAGCTGTGTCCCGGCATAGGTCGCCTGCCATGGCGCGATATGGTCTTCGCGGGTCGACAGGAAATAGACCGGGATTTTGATATCGCGCAGGTCAATCGGTTCGCCAAGGATCGAAATGCCGCCCGGTTCACGCAACAGGTTCTTGTTATACATGTTGCGCAGATAGAAGCTGTGCATTGCCTTGGGCATGCGGGTGGAATCGGAATTCCAGTACAGAAGATCGAACGGGAAGGGATCCTTGCCCAGCATGTAGTTTGACACCACAAACGACCAGATCAGGTCATTGGCGCGCAGCATGTTGAACGACATCGACATGTCCCGGCCATCCAGATAGCCCTCCTTGGACATGTTGCGTTCAAGGCTTTCGATCTGTTCATCATCGACAAAGACCGAAAGTTCACCCGGCTTTTCAAAATCGGTCAGGGTGGTAAAGAAGGTCGCCGATTTGATCCGTTCATCCCCGACCTTGGCCATATAGGCAAGGGTGGAGCTTAAAAGCGTTCCGCCAAGGCAATAGCCGATCGCGTTGATTTCGTTCTCGCCGGTGGCCTGTTCGATCATATCAAGGGCAGCAAGGATGCCTTCCTTGGCGTAATCTTCGAACGATTTTTCGGCCAGTTTGCTGTCGGGATTGACCCAGGACAGGACAAAGACCGTGTGCCCCTGATCGACAGCCCATTTGATAAAGGAATTTTCAGGGCGCAAATCAAGAATATAGTATTTGTTGATCCATGGCGGCACGATCATCAGGGGGCGCTTGGCGACCTGATCGGTGCTGGGTTTATATTGCAGCAATTCCATCAAGGGGGTTCTGCCAATGACCGATCCCTCGGTGGTGGCGACATTTTCGCCGATCTTGAAGGCATCCAGATCGGTCATGCGGATCTGCAATTTGCCCTTGCCGCGTTCAAGGTCGCTTAAAAGGTTCTGCAATCCCTTAAGCAGGTTTTCCCCGCCGGTTTCAATCGTGGTGCGCAGGACTTCGGGATTGGTCATCAGGAAGTTGGTCGGCGAAATCGCATCGACAAACTGCCGTGTATAGAATTCGACCTTCTGGGCGGTTTTTTCATCAAGTCCGTCCACTTCATGGACAAGGTTCTGCATCCATTGCGATGACAGCAAATAGGACTGCTTGATGAAATCAAACAGTTCATTGTTTTCCCATGCCTCGTCGCGGAAGCGCCGGTCGCCCTTTTGCGGGGTGACGACGGGCTCGGAGTCTTCGCCAAGCATGCGCAAGGTGGTGTTGTGCCAAAGGGTATAATATTGCTGCCAGAGTTCCATCTGGGCTTCGACCAGCTTGGCCGGGTTTTGCATCATCTGGGTGGTCAGTTCGGCGAATGCAGAACCGATATTCAGCGGGTCGGGGTCGGAAATTTCCGGGTCTTCTGCCTGTTTTGCAAGGAAGTCAGACACAAGTCGTTGACTTCTTTCGGCAATTTCTGCCATTGCTGCAGACAGTTTTTCGGGATCCGGGTGCGTGATTTCGGTTTCGATGGCCTGTTGATCGCTCATGGGGCATTCCCTTATGATACCGCCGCAGTTACCTTGTGACTTCAAAACGTTTTTGGGTTCTTTGCAATATCGCAAGACTTTTGACGTTTTATGTGTTCGGTATCTGAATGGCGCTCCGGGTTGAAACTCTGCTTGATCCCAAGCTTATCATGGTCTTAGCCTAGCGCGTCGCCAAGGGGTAGTACAAGAATTATAAGGTGACGTTTCTGCGGATATTTTCACGCAAAGGTCATCCAACTGAATTTGGAGCAGCGAAAACAAATGGGCGTTCTGAAATCGACGACAGGGCAGTGGTCGTGGCAGGAAACTGCAAGGGGGAAGCTGCGGATGGTTCTGCAGACCGGCTCTGCGCTGGCGGTTGTGCTGGCATTGGGCGCCTGTTCTTCTGTTCCTGACGCAATCAACCCGATCGAATGGGGAAAATCGGTCGGTGACATGTTTGACGGCGACGACGAAACCGCCGGTGCCAAATCCGAAGAACCGATTCCGGGCGAGGACGGGGAATACCCGAATCTTTCCGATACGCCGAGCAAGCCGATCGTTACCGGTGACGCCGAACGCGATGCGCTGATCGCGGGGCTTGCAGCCGACCGTGCCAATGCCCAATACACCCAGTCCGGCCGTCGTCAAAGCAGCCCGCCGGTCAATGCGCTTCAGTCCGCACCGCAGGTGCCGGTGGCACAGCCGGTCATTGAACCGGCACCGACCACCCCGGTTGCTGCAAGCGAAATGGCCGCACCAAGCGCGCCTGCGACAACGCGGGCTGTGACGTCGGCGCCAACGGGCTCGTCGATTGCCGATCAATGGAATGCCAAATCCCCGGTTTCCGGTCCGGTACCAACCCCGGAAGCCGCACCTGAACGTCCGGCGGTGGTTGCCGGTGCCGCGGCGGGCGGTGCTGCGGGCATGACCGCTGAAGAAGCCCGCGCGCAGCAACTTGCGGCCTTTGAAGCCGCCCAGGCCAATCAGGGCAGCGGTGCTGAAACATCCTCATCAGCTGCATCGGCATCCGCATCTGCACCAGCATCACAGGCGTCATCTGGTGATCCGGTGATGGATCAGTATCAGCGCCGCCTGGCCGAAGGGCAGGGCGTGTTCGCCAACGAACCGGCTGCTGTGGTCGATTCCGGGCAGGGCTTTGACTATTCGCTTTATGCCGATGACGGATCGGTTGTGGTTGATGAAAGCCAGTTTGGTGGCAGCCAGGCGGGATATGGCGAATCCGGTTCGGTTGATATGACCGTGACCAACGGGGCGCTTGCGGCCCGGCTTGGTGTTGGTTCTGTCGATCAGTTGCCCCCGGCCATCAATGGCATGCAGATCGCCCAGATCCAGTTTGGCCACGGTTCGACCAATCTGGGCGGATCGGACTATTCGGTTCTGCAACAGGTTGCCAATACCTGGCAACAGACCGGTGGTGTGCTGCGCGTGATCGGCCATGCGTCGATGCGGACCGGCAATATGTCGCTTGAACATCATCTGGAAGTTAACCGCCGCGTTTCCGAAGGTCGCGCCGCAGCCGTGGTTTCGCGCCTGCTGTCGCTTGGCGTATCGCGCGAGGCAATCTTTGTCGGGGCGGATGGATCGGCTGATCCGCGTTACTACGAAGGTGTTCCCGCGGGCGAAGCCGGCAACCGCCGTGTTGAAATCTATCTCGATTACTGATCACGTGCCCCGGAACAACCGGGGGATCGTTTAATCAGACAGCGCGAAGGGAGCAATCCTTTCGCGCTGTTGTCGTTTCAAGACGGTTTCGCGCCCGGTTACCATCCATCCGCAAATAATCCTGATTTCCGGGAAAATCGCCGAATTTGCGCGGCGGGCTTGCCGCAAATGCGAATTAACCATGGATCGTGCGCAATAATTCGTTGAGTCTGATTTCCATAAAAGGTACATCCTTCGAATTGTACGCCGCTCAGGGCCATTTTTTATGGCCTAAACGCAATTTTCGTGAATTCGAGGATGTGCTTTTCGCATAAAATTCGAAATTCGGCAATTTGATGAGGATATAGGATAATGTCCCAAGACTTCCACCGCATAAAACGTCTCCCGCCATATGTATTCGCAGAAGTAAATGCGATGAAAGCGGCGGCGCGGCGAGCGGGCGAGGACATTATCGATTTCGGCATGGGCAATCCGGACCCGGCCACCCCGCAGCATATTGTCGATAAACTGGTCGAAACGGTTCAGAACCCGCGCACCCATGGCTATTCGATGTCGCGCGGCATTCCGGGCCTGCGCAAGGCGCTGGCAGCCTATTACGACCGCCGTTTTGGTGTGGATATCGATCCGGAAACCGAAACGGTTGTGACCCTTGGTTCCAAGGAAGGTCTGGCCAACCTGGCGGCAGCGATTACCAGTCCGGGTGACATTTTCCTGGTGCCCAACCCGTCCTATCCGATCCATGCGTTCGGTTTCATCATTGCCGGTGCGGCCCTGCGTCATATTCCGATCGGTCATGATGATCAGGGCACGTTCAGCACCGAAAGTTTCATGGAGCAGCTGCATCGCGCGGTCAAACACTCGGTCCCGAAACCAAGTGCGGTGGTCCTGAACTTCCCGGCCAACCCGACCGCACTTGTGGTTGATCTGGCATTTTATCAGGAAGTGGTCGATTTCTGCCGCAAGCATGAAATCTATGTGCTGTCTGATATTGCCTATTCCGAGATTTATTTTGATGGCAACCCGCCGCCCTCGATCCTTCAGTGCAAGGGGGCAAAGGACATTGCTGTCGAATTCTATTCGCTGTCGAAAACCTATTCGATGGCGGGCTGGCGTATCGGGTTTGCCACCGGCAACAAAAAGCTGATCAATGCGCTGACCCGGATCAAGTCATACCTTGATTACGGCGCCTTTACCCCGGTTCAGGTCGCGGCAACCGCGGCCCTTAACGGTCCGCAGGATTGTGTCGAGGAATTCCGCAATCTGTATCGTGAACGCCGCGACATCTTTATCGAAGGCGCGGCAAGCGCGGGCTGGAATATTCCGTCTCCGGCGGCAACCATGTTTGCCTGGGCCCCGATCCCGGATGCATTTGCCGAACTGGGATCGCTTGATTTTTCCAAGCTTCTTTTGCAGGAAGCAGGGGTGGCTGTGGCTCCGGGTCTTGGCTTTGGCGAATACGGTGATCGCCATGTTCGAATTGCGCTGGTGGAAAACAAACACCGCATCCGGCAGGCCAACCGGAACATCAAACAGTTCTTTGCCAAATGTCCGGATGCAAAATCTGCACGTGAACTGTTGAAGAAATCTTTCTGATATCCGATAAAGCATTCTGTGTTTCGCCCGGGACATGTCCCGGGCGTTGCTTTATCAGGACGCGTTGACCGGATGCGGTCATCTGCGCGCTTGCGCAAACAACCACGTGCTAAGGAGTTATCGTGAAAGACGTCGTCAAAATCGGTGTGGCAGGCCTGGGTACGGTCGGTGCCGGAACCGTTAAACTGCTGAGTGAACATCGCGACATTCTGGCTGACCGTTCGGGCACCCAGATCGTCGTCACAGCGGTATCGGCGCGTGATCGAACTCGTGATCGTGGTTTTTCGACCGAAGGTCTGACCTGGTACGACGACGCCCGTGATCTTGCTGCTGACGGTGAAATCGACATTCTGGTCGAACTGATCGGCGGATCGGACGGCATTGCCTATGATGTCTGCAAGGCCGCCCTTGAAAATGGCAAGCATGTGGTGACTGCCAACAAGGCACTGATCGCGCTTAAGGGTGTTGAACTGGCCCAGATTTCTGACGCCAATAATGTTACCATCGCCTATGAGGCCGCAGTGGCCGGCGGTATCCCGGTGATCAAGGCATTGCGCGAAGGTCTGGCCGGTAATGCGATTTCGCGTGTCACCGGTATTTTGAACGGCACCTGCAACTATATCCTGACCACCATGCGTGAACAGGGCCGTGACTTTGCCGACGTTCTGGCCGAGGCACAGAAACTTGGCTATGCCGAAGCAGACCCGACCTTTGACGTTGATGGCATTGATGCCGCGCACAAGCTGGCAATCCTTGCCAGCCTGGCATTCGGGGTCGAGGTCGACTTTGATGCGGTTGCGGTTGAAGGTATCCGCAGCGTTTCCGCCCTTGATATCCAGTTGGCCGAAGAACTTGGCTATCGCATCAAGCTGCTGGGCATTGCCAAACAGACGCCCGAAGGCATCGAGCAGCGCGTTTCCCCGGTCATGGTGGATCGCGCAACCCAGATTTCCAAGGTTGAAGGCGTGTTTAACGCGGTTGCCCTTGAAGGGGACTATGTCGGTCCGGTGGTTCTTCAGGGCCGTGGTGCCGGTGAACGCCCGACCGCGTCGGCCGTGGTTGCCGATATCGTCGATATTGCTGCCGGGCGCAGTGCTCCGGTATTTGGCGTGCCGGCCGAACGACTTAAGAAAAACGTTCGTGCGTCGCTCGAAAAGCATACCGGTGCCTATTACTTGCGTCTGATGGTGTGGGATCGCCCGGGTGTCATGGCCGAAGTGACCGCAACCCTTGCCAAGCATGGTGTGTCGATGGCCTCGATGATCCAGCATGGCCGGGCCGAAACCGAAGGCGGTGTTGTGCCGGTGGTGATTGTCGCCCATGAAACCACCGAAGCTGCGATGTCGGGGGCGGTGAATGATATCGCCGCATTCGAAAGCAACTCGCAGCCGCCGGTATTGATGCGGATCGAAAGCTTCGCATCTTAACGGGAATATCACGATATACGCGCCTCGCACCTGTCATGATGCGGGGCGCTGTTGTAAAGTTTCGACGCAAAATCAACAAAATCAAAAAATAGAAGACAACAACGAGACAGGGCCCCCAGACCCTGCACACTAGACAAGGAAGACAAAATGGATCGAAATCTCGCGCTTGAAACGGTTCGCGTGACCGAGGCGGCTGCACTTGCGTGCTCCGGCCTTATGGGGCGTGGCGATGAAAAGGCAGCCGACCAGGCGGCTGTCGACGCGATGCGCAATGCGCTGAACAGCATGGATATCAAGGGTACGGTCGTGATCGGCGAAGGCGAACGCGACGAAGCACCGATGTTGTTCATCGGTGAAGAAGTCGGGTCGGGCAATGGTCCGGAAATCGACATTGCGCTTGATCCGCTTGAAGGCACCACCATCTGTGCGACCGGAGGTCCGAACTCTTTGGCGGTTGTTGCGATGGCCGAAAAGGGCGGCTTCCTGAATGCGCCCGATACCTATATGGACAAGATCGCGGTTGGCGGCGGACTTCCTGATGATGTGGTTGATCTTGACGCAACCCCGCTTGAGAACCTGAAAAGCCTTGCTGCTGCCAAGGGCTGTGATGTTGCCGATCTGGTTGTCTGCATTCTGGATCGTCCGCGCCACCAGGAAATCATTGCCAAAACCCGTGAAGCAGGTGCGCGCATCATGCTGATCGGTGATGGGGATGTTGCCGGTGTGATTGCGACCTCGCAGAAAACCTCGGGCATTGATCTTTACATG
This sequence comes from Thalassospira sp. MCCC 1A02491, assembly GCF_001613785.1. NCBI lineage: Bacteria > Pseudomonadati > Pseudomonadota > Alphaproteobacteria > Rhodospirillales > Thalassospiraceae > Thalassospira > Thalassospira sp. MCCC 1A02491. The sequence goes on from NZ_LPVX01000030.1 coordinate 40,328, forward strand.
GGGACGGGCGGCGCACCGGAAGGCGTTCTTGCCGCAGCAGCCCTTCGTTGCATTGGTGGCCAGTTCCAGGGCCGTCTTGTTTTCCGTAATGATGACGAAGTTGCCCGCGCCAAGAAATGGGGCATCGAAGATCTTAGCCGCAAATACAAACTGACCGAACTTGCCAAGGGCAATGTCATGTTTGCGGCAACCGGTGTCACCGATGGTGCCATGCTGCGCGGTGTGCGTCGTTTCGCCAATGGTGCGGAAACCGAAAGCATCGTGATGCGTTCGCAGTCGGGTACCGTACGTTACGTTCGCGCGGTTCACGATTTCAGCCGGAAAATCTGGTACAAGTAAGAAACCCGCGAAACGGATTTCGAAAAGGGAGTGCCGCGTTCTCAATCCGGGCACTCCCTTTTTTCGTTTAAGGACTTGCAGGGCAGGGCGGTCTGGGTTACATCCTCCGCCCCCTTCAAAATAGCCTGTTATCGGAGCCTGCCTGATGTCTGAAATTATCGCCCTTGATTTCGGTACGACCAATTCTGTTCTTGCGGTCGCAGACAGCGCAGGCAATGTGCAATCAGCCAAGTTTGACGTCGGTGCCAACAGCTTTGATACATACCGCACCATCCTTTATTTCTGGGAAGAGCAGGAACTTACCGCACCGGGTGCGCCGACCCATACCAAAAGCTGTTCCGGCCCGTATGCAATTGCCGAATATCTTAAGGAAAGCCATGATTGCCGACTGATCCAGTCGATGAAATCCTATCTGGCGACCAAGGATTTTGAAGGGACCGACATTTTCGGGACAACCTATTCGATCGAAGATCTGATCGGAACGTTTCTTACGCAAATTCATCATTTCGCGCAGCACAGCCTTGGTTGGCTGGGGCATCGGGTGATTTCCGGACGTCCGGTTGCCTTTGCGGGCAATAATCCCGACAACGACTTTGCCGAAATGCGCCTGCGCGGTGCCTATGAGCAGGCCGGGTTTGATGTTGAGGCGATGGTGTATGAACCGCTTGCTGCATCCTATTATTACGGGCGCGAACTTGATAAACCCGAAACCGTTCTGGTGGCCGACTTTGGTGGTGGTACCAGTGACTTTTCGCTGATCCGCTTTACGCCGGGTCTTGGTATTCGCGGTGTGCAGCCACTGGCCCATACCGGTCTTGGCATCGCGGGTGACCGGTTTGACTATCGCATCATTCAAAAGGCCGTCTGGCCGCGCCTGGGCTTTGGGTCGGAATATAAATCGATGGGGGCGACTCTGCCGATCCCGCGGCAATATTACACGGCCTTTTCGCGCTGGCATGAACTTGCCATGATGAACCAGCCCAAAACGATCAATGAAATCAAAAGCCTGATCCGCTCGGCAACCCGGCCTGACGATATCGAAGATCTGGTCGCCATCATCGAAGATGAAATGGGCTTCCATCTTTATCAGACGGTGTCCAAGGCCAAAGCGGAACTCTCGGATAGTGACAGCACGATCCTGCAATTCTGCCACGGCGGGGTCGAGATCGAAGAAAAGCTGACCCGTGCCGATTTCGAAACCGCCATCGCACCGGACCTTGCCGAGATCGAACTGGCGGCCAAAGCCTGCCTTGAACAGTCCGGCATTGATGCAAAAGACGTCTCAAAGGTCTTTATGACCGGCGGTACATCCTATGTCCCGGCAGTGCGCAAAATCTTTGAAGACGGCTTTGGCAAGGACCGCATCGAAATCGGCCAGCCGTTCCTGTCGGTTGCGCACGGTCTTGCGCTGATAGCAGCGGATGAGGGGATTGTCTGATCAGCAGGCGAAATCCCCGCCACACATGACGTCAAGCAGCACGATCGCACTGACCAGAAGCCCGATGGCAAGGCCGCTTAGGGCATAAAGCCAGATGCCAAGTGGGTGGCGTCGGAAAATCCATGGCAAAATGCCTCCGGCAAGGCACAGCACCGGAAAGGCCAGAACGCTGTAAAGCAGCAGTTCGGTAAGAAGATTATCCTCAGACCCGGGGGCGTCAAACATCATTGGTGAAAACATCACCAATGGCATCGACATGACGGCACCAAGCACGGACAGGATGGTCAATCCGATCCGCAGACCTTTTTTGTGGGGCATTGCTCGTATCCATTTTTTTTCGCTGTTGTCACAGTCTGCACAGCTTTGAGTTGTCTGCAAGTGATCGTCGAACCAGCAACTTTTCCACGATGTGCAAACGCGCCTTCTTTTCGGTTTGAGAAATCGCACCTATCTTGAATCCATAAATGCCCGAACCGCAATGGAACAACGGGCCTGATGGTGTTCAGGGAGGAACGCACATGAATACCGAAAGTGATGCACATGTGATTGAACGGCTGACGGGGCAGATCCTGCCGGCTTTGCCGCTGTCTGCGACCAATGACCAGATGGTCGATCTTTCAAGTCTTTCCGGTCGGACTGTTGTTTATGCCTATCCCAGAACGGCCGAACCGGGTTTGCCGTCGCCGGATGGCTGGGATGAAATTCCCGGTGCCAAGGGCTGCACGCCGCAATCCTGTTCGTTCCGCGATCATGCGGTCGAGTTGCGCGCGGTCGGTGTTGAAAATCTTTACGGGCTTTCGAGCCAGACAACGGATTATCAGAAAGAGGCCGCCGAACGGCTTCATCTGCCCTTTGCGCTGTTGTCCGATGCCGATCACCGGTTCAAGGAAGCCATGGCCATGCCCGATTTCGAAGCAGGCGGCATGCGGCTTTTCAAGCGCCTGACCATGGTGATTGATGATGGCAAGATCACCAGGGTTTTCTATCCGGTCGATGATCCGGCCGCCGATGCCGAAAACGTCCTGAAATGGTGTGGTGAAAACCCGCGCTGATGAAATCCGGTGCCCGGGAACGAAGTTTTCAGATCGGCAAATTATCCGGTTTAAGCTGGCCCGAGATTGCGCTATTTCATAGGGCATGACAGAGCACGCAAAAGAAACGACATTCATGGGCATCGAGCGATCCGTCACCGGGAAATGGTGGCGTGAGCGCGCAACGGATGAACGCCTGGCAACCACGATTTCGCAGCGCTTCGGGGTGCCGGAAATCGTGGGCCGGGTCATGGCAAATCGTGGCATCGGACTTGACGATGCCGAAAGTTTTCTGTCCCCGACATTGCGCGACCTGATGCCAGATCCATCGTCATTGCAAGACATGGATATGGCGGCATCACGCATCGCCGATGCCATCGAAAAGCGCGAGCAGATGGCGGTATTTGGCGATTATGACGTTGATGGTGCAACCAGTACCGCGCTTTTGAAACGTTTCTTCCGGGCGCTTGGCGCAGATGTGCCGGTACATATTCCCGACCGTATGACCGAAGGATACGGTCCCAACGCCCCGGCATTGCTGGAACTGCAGCGCAAGGGTGCGAACCTTATCCTGACGGTCGATTGCGGGGTGACGGCCTATGGCCCGTTACAAGAGGCAAGGGATGCCGGGATCGAGGTCATTGTGGTTGACCATCACGCGGCCGAACCGGAATTGCCGCCCGCCGTCGCGGTGGTCAATCCGAACCGGCTTGATGATGAAAGCGGGCTTGGTCATCTGTGTGCAGCCGGTGTGGCGTTCCTGTTATGTGTGGCGATCCTGCGCGAATTGCGCAGTCGCGGCTGGCTTGAAAAGGCAGGGGTTCGAGCACCCGATTTGCGCAACTGGCTTGATCTGGTTGCGCTGGGAACCGTCTGTGATGTCGTGCCGTTGCGCGGGTTGAACCGGGCCTTTGTGACCCAGGGGCTCAAGGTCATGAAACATCGGTCCAATATCGGCATGACGTCACTTGCCGACATTGCCGGGGTCAATGAAACGCCAAGCGCCTATCATCTTGGATATGTGCTGGGGCCGCGTGTGAATGCAGGCGGGCGTGTTGGCGAAAGTTTCCTTGGTACGACCTTGTTGTCGGGGGATAATCCGGCGCAGGCGCAGGATATCGCGCGCAAGCTTGACGAATATAACCGCGAACGCAAGGCGATCGAGGATATTGTCCTTGATCAGGCGATCAGCGCGGTGGAAGGCCGGTCGAAAGTCGGATCCATGGTGCTGGTGGGCGGCGAGGACTGGCATCCCGGCGTGATCGGGATTGTGGCCAGCCGTCTCAAGGATCGCTATCACGTGCCGTCGCTGGTCATGGGGCTGGTGGATGGTGTGTATAAGGGATCGGGCCGATCTGTACGCGGTATTGATCTTGGTGCGGCGATTATTGCTGCACGTCAGGCCGGGCTTCTGATCAACGGGGGCGGTCACGGCATGGCGGCGGGCTTTACGCTTGATCCGGAAAAGCAGGACGCGTTTGAAGCCTTCCTTGAAGAACGGTTCGCGAAAATCATCGAAGAAAACGATATTCGTCCCACCATCACGGTGGATGGGGCCCTGCATGCCCATGGGGCGACGATTGAACTGATTGATGCGCTTGAAAAGCTTGGCCCATTTGGTGCGGGCAATGCCGAGCCCCGATTTGCCTTTGTCGACTGCCGTGCGGTAAAGGCCGATGTGGTTGGGGCCGATCATGTGCGCTGTATTCTGACCGGGACCAATGGCAAGGGGCGGCTTAAGGCGATTGCGTTCAGATGCCTTGATAATGACATGGGTCAGACATTGATCAAGCATGGCGGTCGGCCGTTGCATGTTCTGGGGCATCTGCGCCGCGATACATGGCAGGGCCGTGACGGCGTTCAGCTGATCATTGATGACGTGTCTTTGCCGGTCTGAAATCTGTTCCGAGTTCGGGCGGAGAACATCCGCAACGCGAAATCACCGGCGCGATGCCGGTGAATGCGTTCGCCTGTGATTAAGGGCAACTGTCGGAATTTGTTGCCGAATCCCGGCTGCGGTGGCGGGCGATGATGGTCGAAATCGCTTCTGCAAGGATGTAACCGGAATTAATCGGGTGTCGATTTTTTTCGATCTTTTCGACGATCTCGTCATGGGCCTTGAGGATATCGAGCGCGATCTGCGCACCATTGTCGATGCCCTCGGCCGCCAGAAAACCGCTGATCATTGCCATCAGCATGTCCCGGTGAATGGTGTCGGGCGCAACAGATGATCCGGTGGGGTGGATATCGTCGGAAAGATCGGTTTTACCCTTTCCGGTTGCAATCCAGTTCAGATTGATGCCTTTTATCAGGGCCATTCGCGAAACGCCGACAAAGCGTGGCTCAGATTGTGCCTGGCACCAACGGTTCAATTGTTCGGGAATGACGCCTGCAATTTCGGCAGCATCCTTTTTGCGGTCAAACAGGTTTACAACTTGACGGATACGTTCCCCCATTTCCGCATCCAGGACCGGAAGAGGCGTGGGGTGATTATGCTTCGTCATGCTGGGCACTGCAAATTTTGTTAGAATGAACTGGCAGCCCCGCAACCCAGGGATATTTGGTATATCGAATTTTTTTAGTTGAATGACGAAATTTTTCGTTGTAAATCTTGCTCATGTTCAACTTTAACTGTTCCTGCGCCAACTGCCTTTGGATATACGATTCGACTTTTCGGGCGTGATCATGTGACTGGGTCATCCCGTGAATATTGGAATATGGTTATATCAGTATAACCTTAGGCTTCTGGTGCGTTTATGGTTTTGAACGGGTTTGTGAAGCCCCGATCTGACTGATGTTTTCGGTCTGATGTCGCGGTTTCCTTTCCGGGTCAGTTTCCTGTCCATATTGAGTCTAGATATGAATGCGTCCACTGACAATCCAGATGTATGGTGTTTCTGGCGCGCAAATTGTTTGCCTGCTGGTTTTGTTGTGGGCAAATTTATCAAACGAAAACAATATTTTCTGCGAAACTGTCCGCAACGCAACCTTTGGCGGAACATTATATCTTTGCGGTATAGTCTCTGTGTTCGTCGATGGTCGCTTGTCCGGCGATTTTTTTGTTTTTTGACTGTTCTGGTTTGGTTGGGAACACCGGCACAGGCATCGCCGCAAGAGCCGCTTCAATTTGCCGCGGCACGCAATGTCAAAGTTTATACCGAAGATTTCGCACCGTTTAATTATGTCACGCCAAAAGGACTGGCCGGGGCAGGGGCGGAAATCGTGCGCGCCATGGCGGTTCTGGTCGGATATCAGTCCGGGTTTGAAGTTCTTCCGTGGAAGCGGGCATTGCAAATCGTCAAGACCGAACCGGACACGGCGCTGTTTTCCATTGTCCGGACCCCCGAACGCGAAGACGAATTCAAATGGGTCGGGCCGATTTTTATTACCCGCGGCTGGCTTTATCGCATGGCCGATAACAAAATCGATGTCAGAGACCTTTCCGAAGCCAGAAAGGTCAGATCAATCGGTGTCCAGGCCGGCGGTGCGGCCGAACGCAGCCTGCGTGAAATGGGGTTTGAAAACCTTGAATCACTTTATACGCCCGGGAATGCTTTGCGCATGCTGTCCGAAGGGCGCATTGATCTGTGGGAAGCATCCGACATTGCCATGAATTTCCAGCGCGAGATGCTTGGTATTGAAAAAGGATCGGTGGTCCCGACGGTCGAGCTGGGGCAATATGATATGTATCTTGCCTTTTCCAAAAGCACACCTGATGCGACGCTCGAACCATGGCGCAGGGCGCTTGAAATAGTGCAGGGCAGTGGCATGGCCGATGTTATTGCCCGGCAATACGGGCTTGGCGATCAGTCGGTCAATCTGACCGCGCGCACCGCCCAATAATTTCCATCAAATGATCCAATTGGCTGGCCGATAAGCTGTTGGCAAAACGGCTCGGCGAAAAGCACAAAACGTGTTTATCCGGGGCGCTGTGATGCAAAGGCTTGCTGTTCTGCGGTGATGGGATTATCCCAGATAACATCATGACAGAACACACAAAACAATCGCCCCACACTGCGCGTACCAGCCATTTCATTCTGGTGCTTGCGCCCATTCTTCTGGCTTTTTCATTAAGCCAGTTTTTCCGTTCGGCCCAGGCGCTTCTGGCCGAGCCGTTGCGTGTTGAACTTGCCATCACGCCCGAGCAGCTTGGTCTGGTATCGGGCAGTTTTCATTTTGCCTTTGCCCTGATGCAAATTCCGGTCGGCGTGATGCTGGACCGTTATGGTCCGCGTGTGACCAACGGGTTTCTGATGATGGCGACCGTGGTTGGGGTCATCATCTTTGCCAGCGCGCATAGTGTGCTTGGTCTGATGATCGGGCAGGCGATCATCGGGCTTGGCTGTTCGGCGGCATTTATGGCAGCACTGGTGCTGGCTGCGCGCTGGACCTCGCCGGAAAAATTTGCTGCGGCATCGGGACTTATTGTTTCCTTCAGCCTGTTGGGGGTTCTGGCATCGGCAACGCCGCTTGCCGCCCTGGTCGAGACCCATGGATGGCGGACGGTCTATTACGGTCTGGCGGGGCTTAGCACGCTGGCCGTGATGCTTGATCTGTTATTTGTGCGCGATACACCGCCCGGCTATCAGGCCGATGATCAAAAAGGCGAAACCGTGTTTGAGGCTCTTAAGGGCATGGTGTCGGTCTGGAAGAATCGTCAGGTCTGGTTGTTGTCCGGGGTGGCGTTTTTCAGTTATCCGGCCATTCTGACCGTGCGCGGGCTTTGGGGCGGGCCGTATCTGCATGATGTGTTCGGATTAAGTGCGGTGGAAGTCGGCAATATCCTGTTGCTAATGACGATTGGCATGATCCTGGGACCGCCGACCTATGGCCAGCTGTCACGCAAACTTCCGACAAAGACCCATGGTCTGATCGTGTTTGCCGTGTTGCTGGGGGCTGCAACGTGCCTGTTGCAGGCCTTTGTCGGGCCGTGGGGCACGGGTATTGCCGCGGCACTGATGCTGCTGCACGGGTTCCTTGGATCAAGTGCGACGCTAAGTTATGCCGCATCCCGTCAGGCTGTGCCCGAACGGCAGATCGGCCGGGCATTGACCACCGTCAATCTTGCGACCTTTGCCGGGTTGTTCGTGCTTCAGGGGCTTGCCGGTCTGATCATCGGGCAATTCGAAGACGGCGCGCCGGACGGTTATCGATGGATGTTTGTCTTCCTTGGAATCGGCCTTGGCGCGGCGGGGATCAGTTTCTGGTTCGGGGGAAAACGCAAAAAGAGCTGATTTGAAATTATTTTTTCCATCCGCGCCGATCTTGCAGGTGGGGACATATATCCTCATCTGCGAGAAGGATGGTTGAAATGAACCGTCAGGTTAAACAGTGAGGCCGGGTTTTTCCGGGATAGGGCGGTATATGGCCCTATTTTCGGTGGGGGATTAAAAAAAACGTCACAGGGGCGAAAAAGCCGCTTGACCTGACCCGACCCAATCGCTAAAAACCGGCCTCGTTAACGCGCTGCGTCCCCTTCGTCTAGAGGCCTAGGACACCGCCCTTTCACGGCGGCAACAGGGGTTCGAATCCCCTAGGGGACGCCACTCGTTAACAGACTGACTTCGATTGGTGCGTATGTGTCCCCTTCGTCTAGAGGCCTAGGACACCGCCCTTTCACGGCGGCAACAGGGGTTCGAATCCCCTAGGGGACGCCACCAACGAAACAGTCACGACATAAGCACTTTGTGCCTTGTGTCCCCTTCGTCTAGAGGCCTAGGACACCGCCCTTTCACGGCGGCAACAGGGGTTCGAATCCCCTAGGGGACGCCATTTTATAAAGATCAGTTCTTTATAAGCAGATGCTCGTCCGATATATCGGCGGGCATTTTTTGTTGCGTGACCGGATTTTCAACCCGCTTTGCCGCAATGGTGAAGACGGCGATAACACCGCCATCCGGGTTATGTTCCAGCCAGATATGTTCATCATCTTCCCAGCACAAATCACGACACAGGGTCAATCCGACCCCCGAACCCAGTTCGCCTGATGTGCCTTCGGCCGAGTTGAAGGGGGCATTGTTGTTGGCAAAATCGGCAATCATCTGATCACTGACGCCAGCCCCGCGGTCGACAACCCGGATATGGATCTTGTTTCCGATGGCAGATGATGACACCGAGATCGTGCTGCGCGGATTGGAATATTTGATCGCATTGACAAGAAGATTGCGGCAGATCATCTGTGCGTGCGGCGCGATGCCAAACCCGACAAGTTTTTGCGGGCTGTAGGCTACATTGATCGATTTGGTTTCCAGAAGCGGACGGGACACCTTGATCGTGGTTTCGATCAGATCGTCGATATCGATCTCGGTCTTTTCCGCCTTGCCGGCATCAAACAGGGTTCGCCCCCAGATCAGCAGATCATCAAGAAAACGAAGCGTTTCCGACGTTGATGAATGCAACTGGCGAATATTGCCAAGTGCCTGTGCCTGATTACCGGCAACCAGATCCTGCTGGGCCAAAAGCGACAAGCCTGCCAATCCCTGAAACGGGGTGCGAAGATCGTGGGCCAGAACCGTAAACAGGCGGTCCTTTGCCTTGGCTTCGGCACGCAGGGATGTGTTGAGCGCAATAATGATCATGGCGGTAAAGCCGACTGCGGTCAGCAAAAGGAACAGGATGACGTCAAGGAATGCAAACATATGAACGGTTGATGCGTTCATGAAATTGGCGATTTCCTGTTCGACCAGCCATGTATAGATCGCCCGAAAACAGTGAAAAATCCCGTGTGCCGCAAAGGTGATGGCAACAACCGATTCCGGGGCCGAACGTTGTCCTTTGCGCTGAAACCACAGAGCACGAAACGATCCGAATGACATGATCGCCAAAGCAACGGAAATGACGATGACGCGTGCGGCAATGTCGGGGGCCACTTCGCAATAATAGGTAAAAAGCAGTGCGACCGTACTGATGATGGCCGCAGCGGCCAGAATGTTTGGTTTGCGTTTGGTGTAGAATTCAATGCCAAGCCAGTAAAGGGCATGGGATGCACCGATAAAGGTATTGGCAATGATGATGGACATCACATCGGGAATGGCCCCCCTGAATCCCAGAAGAACAAACCCGATGGCCGCACAGACACCACCAGCCGCCCAGAATACGGTGCCGGCACCTTGCCGCGATACCATCCACAGCGATGTCAGCGTGATGGCCTGAACAATTGCCGCCAGTGTGGCAATGAAGGCAAGGGTACGTATATCCAACTCAACGCCAAACAATTCAGACTCCCATCCGAACGAATGCGGGCCGCCTGCTGTGTCGGGTCTGGGTGGCCGCGATTAAATAATTCTAAGTCAAAGTTTCTTCTGTTTTGCATTTTGGGTGGTAATGGCCGCATTACAACAACCAGAGAAATCAATTACAGCTTAAATGATGCAATTGTTCAGAACGGGAACCGTTTTTGGACCGGCTTGCGTTTATGCAGCCGAAACCGCCGGGTCAGGCTTTCGCGCAATTGTTCGGCAGTGGGTCGGGGCAGTTCGATGGCCTTGCGCGGGCGGGGGGCATCGGTCGGGGTGTCTTGCGGGGCAGCGGGATTGTCCGGTGATGCCGGTTCGGCAAACAGGTCAACCGGGTCGGCCTGGTCCGCGGCAAACAGGTCAGCAACCCCGACCCCCAGAAGCCGGTATTTCGTGCCGTCGACTTCCTTTTTCAGCAAGGTAAGTGCCGCATCAAGAATGACATCCTCGCGGATGGTCGGATATGTCAGGCGCATGTTGCGGGTACGGGTTTTGAAATCGGCCGATTTCAGTTTCAACACCACCGTATGGCCCGCAATTTCCTTACGCGCAAGGTCGCTTGCCACGCGCGCGGTCAGGCGGGTGGCAATATCGGTAAGCTGTGCAAGATCGGCGATATCGTCATTGAATGTCGTTTCCGATGACAGGCTTTTGCGTTCGGTGCTTTGTTCAACCCGTCGATTGTCCTGCCCGCGCGAGAAATAATAAAACCGTTTGCCAATACTGCCATAGCGCCCCTGAAGGGCATGGATATCAAGTTCCTGAAACTGTCCGATCCGGGTGATGCCATCAAGATGGAGCTTGCGTTCCATGGCCGGGCCGACCCCCCACATCATGCGCACGGGCTTGTCGGCAAGAAAATTCACAGCTTCCTGCGCCCCGATCATGGAAAAACCGAATGGCTTGTTCAGGTCCGACGCGATCTTTGCCAGAAACTTGTTATAGGACAGCCCGATCGAGACCGTGATGCCAACCTCGTTGCGGATGGTGGATTGCAGTTCAATCAGGCATTCGGCCGCGGACTTGCCATGTGTTTCCTGTGCCGTGGTCAGATCCATGAAGGCTTCGTCAATCGAAAGCGGTTCGATATCGGGTGTAAGTGCGCGCATCATGTCGCGAATGCGATAACCTTCGCGTTGATATTTCTTCATATCAGGCGGCAGGAATATCCCGTCAGGGCACAGTTCGCGCGCCTTGAAGGCGGGCATGGCAGAACGCACCCCGTATTTGCGCGCCACATAGCAACAGGTCGAAACAACCCCGCGATGTCCGCCGCCAATAATCACCGGCTGATCGGCCAGTTCGGGGCGGTCGCGCTTTTCGATCGAGGCATAAAACGCATCGCAATCAAGATGCCCGATCGACAGGTCTGGCAGTTCGCCATGGGCAATCGCGCGTTTGCACCCGCAAACCGGGCAGGGCACATAGGAGCCCGCACCGCTTTTGGGCAGTGGCCGGTCAATATGCAGTCGCCATTTGTGATGGCAGTCGGGGCAAAGCGCGTACAACATGCCTATTTGTACTTCTTTTGTTCCTTGAATGCCAAGGGCCGAAATGCGCAAAGCCACCTCAAACCCCAAGGTTCCTGTCAGTAACTGTCAGGAGGCCAAACAAAAAGCCGGGAAATTCCCGGCTTGTTTGCGGTGCCTTGGAAAAGGCAGGATTACTTTTGCTTTTGCGCGGCCTTCTGGGCGCGTTTTGCGCGGCGCTGGCGGGCGATCATATTGTCGATATAGCGCCCCTGGAACAGGGTGATGCCCAGTGACTGACCGAATTTGATCGCAGTCGGCGTATCACAACGGCACAGGATAACGCGTTCGCGGCCCGAGTTTTTTACAAGGGTATCCATTTCGCCGTATTTCTTGCGGATGACGTTGTCAGTCATTTCTTCGCGCCAGGCGACTTTGATGAAGTCGGCCTTCAGGCTTTTGCGATCGACAAAGGACAGGGATTCCACCGTCAGGTTATCGATCAGAATGCGATAACCGCGCTTGTGGAAGTCATCACGCACACTGAGATAGGTCTCAAGGTTTGAAAACAGATCGACCTGATTAAGCTCGATAATCACGTTGCCGGGCCACTTGCGTCGGACCGTCTCGTCAAACTTGTCAAAATCCTTGGAGGTCAGGGTGCCAAGATTGAGATTGATCGAGAACGAGCTGGCATGTGTCTTGAACGTCCGTTTGCACAAATAATTGAGCATCCGTTTATCGAGCACTTCTGTCATGTGCTGAAACAGCCAGCGGTTCGATGCCAGATCGATATTGGGCATCAAGGCATTGCGCAAATCCGCGATCGATACAAAGAATTCGTCAAAGACCGGGTGCAGTTCCTTTGACCCGCCATGGGCAAAAACGCAAACCGGCTGTTGGCGGATATGTTCGGACAGATCGGCCGAATGGATTGTTTCTTCAAGCTGTGCAAGGTTTTCCGCGTTGATCGGCTTAAGGGTTTCGTCCTTTTCGCGCTGCATCGCGGTGCGCATGTTGCTGCTTTGCTGCAACTTCTTTGCGCGCTCGTCGAGATGCTGGCACAGCAACAGGAATTCCTGGAATTCGGTATTGAGGTTGTACCAGGTGCAGAAACCGGTTTCTTCGCTTTCGTCCTGGGACAGGGGGTCGTCACGGAAAAGATAACGCAATGTATCGACTGCCGGTTCGACATCGGCAATCGATTTGTCTTTCCAGACGAAAATCAGATCATTGTTGGTCAGGACAAAAATGCGCCCGACATACAGTTTGACGTAACTTTCAAAGGTATTGGTCGCGACGCGAATATGATAGTCGCGGCGATGGAACGGTTTCATGCGTGACAGGTGAATATGCACGGCACGGTGCCCGTATTTACGGGTTTCAAGCCGTTGGACATAATCCAGCAACAGGTATTCCTGAAGGGCCTGTTGGCCAAATTGCTGCGGTTCGATCACGCGCGACCCCTGAAAGAGAAACTGTTTTTATCGTTACGGGTTGGTTGCATACACCCAAGAACGAAGTTTGATCAAATCATAATGTTCTGAAGCACAGGTTAATGGGGCGAACCATCATTATTTATATGAATTATAGATATAAAAGAGCAAGGGCATGATGCACTGCCAAACGGATTTAATCGGCAAACTGGATCGATGCTTTTGCAAAGCCGGGCAACAGTGATTGCCGCTTTAACGAATTCTTGGCAAGCAGGATGCAAAATCAATGTGATATGGGGAAATCATTGCCGGTTTTTCGCTGGTATTGGGCCAGATGTTGCCGCATGATTTCCAGGGACATGGTTTAGACAATAGGGGATTGGCGCCATGCAGGTATCCGCAAAGCGGACCGGGAACTGGCTGAAAATCGGCAAGGGGATTGCCGTGATCGGCATGGTTTCATGGGTGTCGGCCTGTGCGCCGCTGCTGGATCAGGACTTTTGGGACGAAGCGACGTCCTTTGCGGATGACAATTATACTGCCCTTGGCCTGCAGCAACTGGCGACGGGGGATTATGCATCTGCCGAAAAGCTGTTTGACGAAGCCTTGCGCAAAAATCCGCAAGACGGTCATGCGATGCTGTGGCGTTCGGTGCTTTATCAAAATACCAACCGCCCGGATCGTGCGCGTGATGGCTATGATACGCTGATTGCCATGAACCCGCCGGGTACGGTTTTGATGTCAACCGCATCAGGCACACAGCCGCGCCCGTTGCGCGATGCCGCCGAATTCAACCTCAAACGGTTGCAACGCGGTCTTCCCGGATCGCTCAGCATCAATGATCAGATCGTTACCGGCCCGTCAGGGCTTGGCACAGGGGGCGGATCGGCGATGGCCGCGTCCCCGATGGCCGCCAATACCCAGCCGGTCATGACAAGTTCACCGACCCGCGCAATGGACATTCCGGCCGGTGCGGCACTGTCAGGTGGGGACGAGGCGATTGCAAAACGTTTTTCGATTTTGCGCAATCTGCAATCGACCGGCCTGATCACGCCCGAAGAATATTCTGCGCGCCGTTCGGCCAATCTTGGTGCGTTACTGCCCATGAGCCAGCCCGCACCATCGGCATTCCTGAACAATCCACCGCCCGATGGATCACAGGTCGAGCAACGCCTTAATCAGTTGAACCGTGCGCTTCAGATCGGGGCGATCACGGTGCAGGAACATGTGGCGGAACGCACCGCCATCCTCGATGCGTTGTTGCCCGCCCAACCGCGCCAGCGTGCTGTTCCGCCACCCGCCCCGCAGGGCCTGATGGATGCGGCCCGGCAGATCGCGCGGATCGAGGATCTGCAAGATATGAAACTGGTCACGCCGGACGAATTCAAACGTGAACGTGATGCGATCGAAGCGGCAATCGTCGAACCGGCCAAGGGCAATGTCGTGACCCTTAATTCCGGCGAACCGGTGCGCCGTGTGGCGACAGGCGAAAGCCGCCCGGTTCAGGCTGGCGAGGAAATGGCAAAGGCCGCCGCACCGGTTGCTGCGAGTGGCAGCAAGTCGGTGCATCTGGCATCCTATCGCAATGAAGGGCAGGCCGAACGCGGTTGGCAAATCCTGTCAGGCCGTTATGCACAGCTTGCGCCGCTTCAGCATGGGGTGACCCGGGCCAGCATTCCGGGCAAGGGTACATTTTACCGCCTGATGGCAACGGGGCTCAGTGACAGTGCGGCCAGCTCGCTTTGTGCGGAACTCAAACGTCGCGGGCAGTTCTGCGAAGTGAAGTAGGGCACATGGCATCACGGGCAAAATGCCCTATATACTTATCGAAATGACGCCGGTGGGGATGAACGTAACCACCGGCGTTGTTGTTTTTGGTCGACCTGTCGACGGGAAGGTACGGGCAAGATGATCTTTATCTTCAGTGATTTTGGTGTGAACGGTCCCTATAGCGGGACAATGCGTTCGGTCGTGATGCGCAATGCGCCTGAATGTGCTGTTTGTGATCTGATGGTTGATGCGCCGGATCGTAACCCCAAGGCGTCAAGTTATCTTCTGGCGGCCCTTCGTCGTGAATTCCGTCGCGGTGATGTGGTGCTGGGTGTTGTTGATCCGGGGGTGGGCAGTGCACGCAGGGGGATCGTTGTCAGAGCAGACGGCGTGACATATGTCGGGCCCGATAACGGTCTGTTTGAAATGGTGATCCGCAAATCCGATGATGTTCAGCTGCGCTGTATCGACTGGCAGCCGGAAAACCTTTCGGCCAGTTTTCATGGTCGGGATATTTTCGCACCGGTCACGGCCTGTGTCGCCACCGGCCAGGAATTTGCCTGCCATGATCTGACCTTGGATCAGCGTTATGGTGATGCCATGGAATGGCCTGATGAGCTTGATGAAGTCATTTACATTGATACATACGGTAATCTCATGACCGGACTTCGCGCATGCGGACCGGAAGATACGGTTGCTGTGAATGATCAGGTCGTTCCAATGGCGCGTACATTTTCGGACGTGCCGGTGGGCAAGCCTTTCCACTATGTCAATTCGATCGGTTTATGTGAAATTGCCGTCAATTGCGGGCGGGCAGATCGGCTTTTTGATGCGGAGATCGGAACAAAGGTTTGCATCACACCGGCAAATTTGCGCAATCCCTGATTGGTTTGTGAAAATAAAATGCTATCTTTCAAGGATGTTACAGCATTGATCCGTATCGCACTGTCAACGGATGGACGGGGTCTTTTGAATGTCGATTGAGGTTAAATTCTGGGGAGTTCGCGGAAGCATTGCCTGTCCGTCGCCCGACCATGTGGTGTATGGCGGGAATACGAGCTGTCTGGAAATGCGGGTCGCGGGCAAGGTGCTGATCTTTGATGCCGGGACCGGCATTCGCAACCTTGGCAAGGACCTGATCCGGCGCAAGGTGACCGAAGCCACCATCTTTCTGACC
Organism: Thalassospira sp. MCCC 1A02491; assembly: GCF_001613785.1. Lineage (NCBI taxonomy): Bacteria > Pseudomonadati > Pseudomonadota > Alphaproteobacteria > Rhodospirillales > Thalassospiraceae > Thalassospira > Thalassospira sp. MCCC 1A02491. The sequence goes on from NZ_LPVX01000030.1 coordinate 56,223, forward strand.
CACACTCATTGGGATCATATCAACGGATTTCCGTTTTTCGTTCCGGCCTATAACCCGAAGGCGGCCTTTCATGTCATGGCCGGGCATTTGACCGACGAGGGCGGGGTTGAACGTGTGTTTTCCGCGCAAATGGCCAATCCGACTTTTCCCGTGCCGCTTTCGGCGATGCAGTCAAAACTGACATTCGAGGATTTTACTGTCGGTGATGATCTTCATCCGGGCGAGGGGATTGTTATTCGCACCGCACCGCTGCGCCATCCCAATGGTGCAACCGCATTTCGGGTCGAACATGGCGGACAGGCGGTTTGCTATGTCACCGATACCGAACATGAACCGGGAAAGCCTGATGAAATTATTCTCGATTTCATCCGGGATGCGGATCTGGTGATTTATGACAGCACTTACACCGACGAAGAATTCCCGCAAAAAATCGGGTGGGGGCATTCCACCTGGCAGGAAGGCATTCGTCTTTGTCGTGCGGCCAATGCAAAACGGCTGGCACTGTTCCATCATGATCCGGACCACAATGACACAGCTATGAGCGCCATTGAACAACAGGCAAAATCAACCTGGTCCGGCGCCTTTGCTGCCCGTGACGAGATGGTGGTGGTGATCGAGTAGGCTTGCTGGTTGCTGCCCGCCTGGGACGTCAGATGTTTCCTTGAACTATCAAGTCACCCGTGGAGCAAGCTGATGCCAGGCAGATCAGAACACCCGTGAATATTTCGGGAATACGCGGATTTCAATGCGCCGGTTTGCCTGACGGTTTTCTTCGATCGGGTTGCCTGCATCGTCATTGTTTGGCAGTTTGGGTTTGGTATTGCCATATGATATTGCCCGCATGCGTTTCTGGTCGGGATCAACACCCAATGCCCCGAAAAAGCGGACAACGGCGATGGCACGGCCCGCCGCCAATTCCCAGTTTGACGGAAAGCGCGGGGAACTTATCGGGCTGTCATCGGTATGGCCGGTGACTTCGATCTGAAAGCCGAGATAACGGGGTTCTTTTAAAAGGTCCGCGACGTCTTTTAGAAACAGGACAGCATCGTTGGTCAGATTGGCCGATCCCGGCTGAAAGAAGGCGCCGCTTCCCATTTCCATCAGAATGCCTTCGTCGTCGGTCGATACATTGACCGCGCTGTCCATGGCCATATTGAACACAACGTCCTTGAGATCGGTTTCAAGAACCTGGGTCGGACGCACCACATCGCGTTTGCCGATCTGCTCGGCGATACCGGCCTGGACTTTTTCAAACACCGGCAATTCAACTTTGGAAAAGCTGACAAGCATGACAAAGAACGCCATCAAAAGAGTGATGGCATCGGCATAGGTGGCAAGCCAGTCTTCGTTGACTTCTTCTTCGACGGTGCGGGGGATACCCTTTCTGCGGCGTGCCATGGCAGATTTTCCTATTTCGCGGATTTGTCGATATTGAAGTGAATGGCCGGATCAAGGAACGAATTCATGCGATCCTGAATGGCGCGCGGGCCTTTGCGATCGGCCAGCATGATCAGGCCTTCGGCAATCAGATAATTGCGAAACCGCATGATTTCTTCGCGCTGCTGAATTTTGCTGGCGGCGGGCAAAAAGAAAAACCGCGCAGCCACAATCCCGTAAAGCGTGGTGATCAGCGCAATGGCAAGCCCGGCGCCAAGCGATGTCGGGTCATCGGCCATTTTATCAAGCATGATCACAAGCCCGACCAATGTGCCGATCATGCCAAATGCCGGGGCGGCGGCCGCCATGCTTTTCAGAATCGAGACCGGCACAAGATTGCGGCCAAAGGCATTATCAATGGCGTTGTGAAGCATTTCGGCGGTTTCATCACCGTTATAGCCGGTAATCACGACTTCCATCGCCCAGCCCAGAAACGGTTCGTCCTTGGCGACCCGTTCGGCTTCCTGTTCAAGGGCGTTGATGCCCTTTTTCTGAAGAAGGTATCCCCATTTGACAACCCGGCCGACTTCGCCGGTCAGTTGCCCGCGGCCCATTTGCGGGGCACGGAAAATCTTGAAGATCAGTTTAAGCGCCAACAGAACATAGCGCGCCTCATAGGCAATAAAGGTCGCGGCCAAGGTGCCGCCAACCACCATCAGCGCGCTCGAAAGGCTGACAAATACAAGGTAGTTGTCGGTCGAAATAAAGATCGATCCGACAAAAAGTCCAAGGCCAACCATTATGCCCAAAATCGTCGTAAACGACATTGTTCCCACAATCCCCCAAGCGTCGATCTGTCGATCTGTAGATCTCTCGATCTGTCGATCAGTCGAGCTGTCGTTTCCCCCGACGACCAACCGTATCGGGGTATTGTCGCGATCCTGCCCGTAATTATAATTATTCTATAAGTTTTTACGTAAGAATAGGTCCATAAAAGCTTGAGGTCTGGTTAATTTCGAATTTAACAAAAGTCTAATACGGTGCGTTGTGCCTTGGTTTCAATGGCTTGGGCAGATCGAAAAAGGATGTAAAACAACGCAAAGACAGACCCGCAGGGTCCGGAACAGTCATGAACATTCATGAACCGTTGCGGTGGACATAGTTTGAAATCAGCCGGGCGATCGTTTTGTCTTTTTTAAAATCGGTGATCGCGGCATTGACCTTGTCGATCAGATTGCGACAGGGCGACAATCTGGAAAAGGCCATATACATCTTTTCGGATTTTATCGGCGTGTTTGAAATGGTTATGTCGGTGCCAAGGGATGCGCGCCGTTCGGATCGTTGAAGGGTATAAAGCCCCTGGACACCATAATTTGCCCGTTTTCGGGCAATCATGTCGATCATCTGGTCGGTTGTATTGACCCGCATCATCGTCAGATGTTGTTCGATGAACTGATCAAAATCAGCCCCCCAACTGTCGCCGCGTGTGGTAACGCCGACCTTGCCGACAAGATCATACCAGTCGCGGAAATCAAATGCCGCATCGGCCATGGTAAACATGACAATCGGGTCTTCGGCATAGGGCAGGGTATAAAGATAACGGGCTTCGCGTTCCGGCGTCTTATAGATCGCTACCAGAAGATCAATATCCCCGTCCGTCAGGTTCTTTACCGCCCGTATCCACGGGCCGACATTTCGGATTTCAACGCGAACCCCGATTTTGCGGGCAATCAGACGGATCAGATCAATCGACGCCCCGCGAAAGGTTTCATGTTCGGTATAGTTGAAGGGCGGATAATCAATGTGGCCGGAAACAATCAGCTGATGGCAGCTTTTGCGCAGCCGGTTATCCGACGCATACAGATCTGGCACCCAAAGCAGCATGGTTGCCCATATCGCAATCAGCATGAACGAAAATCTGCGGGGCCGTCCCCGGTATGGTGTGCCAGATGTCGGAATGTTTTGCATAAATCTTCATTTTTGCCTGCAGGGGGCAAAATACAAGACTGGCGACAAAACAACCTGTGCGGGATGTTCTGTCGCCAGATGCATCACTATCGGAACGTATCCGTTTTGAAAGCGGATGTCTGGGTCAGGTGGCCCGAATGTCGGCAAGGAAACGGTCAACTTCGGAGCGCAAATCATCAGACAGGGATCCAAGTTCACGCGCGACATCAAGAACCTGATGAGCAGCGTGATCGGTATCGGCAACGGTGTTGCTGACCTGTTCAATATTGCTACTGACTTCCTGGGTGCCGACAGCGGCCTGTTCGACATTTCGCGCGATTTCGTCCGTGGCGTCGGCCTGTTCGCCGACCGCGGTTGAAATGGTATGGGCCATTTCGGTGATGCGCGAAATCACATCCGATATATCGGCCATGGAACTGACTGTTTTGCCGGTTTCTTCCTGAATGGCGGTGATTTGATCGGCAATTTCGTTGGTGGCGCGGGCTGTCTGGTTTGCAAGGTTTTTGACCTCGGCTGCAACCACGGCAAAGCCTTTGCCAGCTTCACCCGCCCGGGCGGCCTCGATCGTCGCATTCAGTGCCAGAAGGTTTGTCTGCCCGGCGATGTCGCTGATCAGGGCGACGATTTCACCAATACGACCAGCAACTTCCGAAAGACCCTGAACCGTTTCCGATGATTGTTCGGCTTCGCGTGATGCCTCGGCGGCAACCCGGGTGGAGGCATCGGCCTGTTCACCAATTTTGGAAATGGAAGAAGACAGATGGTCGGCCGCATCGGCGACGGTGCGCACATTTACCGTGGCCTGTTCGGAGGCGGCGGCAACCGTGGTTGCACTTTTGCTGGCGCGGTCAGCGGTTTCAACCAGACCATTGGCCGTGGTTTGCATTTTACCGGCCGAACTTGATACCGCACCGACAATCTTGGCAATGACGCCTTCGAAATTGCCGATATGCTGTTCAAGCTTTTTCATCCGTTCTTCACGCCGCTGGGAGGCGGCCTGTTGTTCGGCTTCCATCTGTTTTTTTGCAATGGCGTTGGTGCGGAATACCTCGACCGATTTGGCCATGCGCCCGATCTCGTCCCGGCGCGACAGGGCGTTGATGTCAAAATCGGTATTGCCCTGGGCAAGTTCGGTCATGTCCCGGCCAAGATCGGAAAGCGGTGCGGTTACGATCCGGGTCAGCAATATACGCATGCCAATAATGGTGGCGATGGCAATGGCCAGACCGCCAAGAACGATGCCGATCAGAATTTTGTTGGTTTTTTCCTGTTCGGCGGCAACTGAAAGACTTGAAGACAGAACGGCAATCACGTCGCCTTTCTGGGCATCCATTGCGCCATGGCAACTAAAACAGACCTCGCGGTCGGCCCCCTTGGTTTCACCAAGGACAATCGGCATCGACATGCGATAGGTGCCGTTTTCGGTATAGCGCCCGATCAGTTTGCCTGTTTCGATGGCTTCGATATCAATGTCGTCGCGCGGGGTTTTGATCGGCTTGTCGCCGTATTCTTCCATATATGCCTGTGTGGTTGGTCCCCAGGCCGACCAAAGTTCACCGGGATAATCCGCATTGCGACTGTCAAACCAGTTATTGAAGACATGAATGCCGATGTCATCGACATCATCGGGGCGGGCCGCCATGACATTGACGATCAGCGCATGCAATGAGGTCAGTTCATTTTCGCTGAGCTGACGCAACTTGCTGTCCATCGCGTTTTCTTCAACCACGGTCATCATCAAAAGCGCAATGACAACGGTTGACGTCACGCCAAATGCCGATGCCCACATAAAGCGTTTGCGTATGCCCATTGCATTGAAGGCAGACAGAATTTTCATGTTCATTCCCCGGTGCGATGACGGAAACAGACACCTTGTTCGGCCGGTTTCGCATTGTCCTGAATGGTTGGAACAATGCATGATCGTCAAAGTCCCGCCTTGATATGACTCAAGTCATCAATGATATCGGGACGGTTCGGGGGGCAACTCGATGCGCAATCGGTGCGCGATTGATCCCCACGCAGACTGCACAGGGCTTGTTTTGATGTGATGGAAAAGGCATAAGCAGGCCAATAAGTATCGCACCCAACCTACTGCAATGAACAGGACCGGCTGATGACGCTTTCCTATAGCGACACCCGCAAAAAGCTTGATCAGATCACCGCGGAAATGCTGGGTCTGATCCGTAAATACGATCTGGATGCCGCAAGCCCGTTTGACGTGATCGAAGTCGCACGCGCCAAGATTACCGATCAGAACGACTATATCCGGTTTCTTGAGCTGTCGCTCGAAGGGCGGATCTATGGCGAGTATGGCGATGCGCTGCAAAAGCAGATCGACGAAGAAGCCAAGGTACAGGCGGCAAAAACCGTAAACTGATACCCGTCGCGTTTGTTTGCGATTGAAAAAAAAAACATCATGAACGGCCTGCTTTTCATCGCGAAAAGCGGGCGGTTTTGCAATTGGGGCAGTTTGTCACAAAATCTTCCTGATCTTGTCACCGTCATGCAGTTGAGTGGCCACGAACACCGGACTATATCGCTGCTGTAAAACGCGCATCGGCAAACGGTGCATTTCCTTCGCCGCAATGATGTGCGAATGCCTAACGAGCAACAGGATGGCTGACATGAAAAAGAGTTACGTCCAAACTCTGATGGAAGTCGAAAAAGTATTCGGTCAGATCAATGACCATGATTACCGCCTTTATCGTGCGGTCTGGGGCAATCGCCAGGCCGCCCAAACCGGACTACCGCGCGGAACACGCGCGGAAATCAGCAAAAAGCTGGCAAATGATTTCGTCGCAATGCGAACGCAAAACCACCGTGCCCATGTACGTGCCCAGGGAGTTGCCCAAGGACGTGCAATGACACCGCACGCCGCCTGAACGCAATTTGGCGTTCCGGCCGTTGGTGCAGCTTTTTGATGAAGCTTGCCATTCCGGCAGCTTTCAGGCATCAAGTGTCGCCGTATGCGCAGCAAGCCCGGATATGACCGGGTTCTGTGTGCGCGATATGCGAACCACCTGAAAGCTGGCCGGAGTATCCCATGTCGATTAAGTCGTTGATCCGTACCATTCCTGATTACCCGAAAAAGGGGATCATGTTCCGCGACATCACGACCCTGTTTGAAGATGCCGACGGCCTGCGCGAAGTCATCGACAGCTTTGCCGCAGAATTTCAGGACAAGAAAATCGACATGATCGCCGGGATCGAAGCACGCGGCTTCGTCATTGGTCCGGCGGTGGCACTTGCACTGGGCGTGGGGTTTGTCACCATCCGCAAGCAGGGCAAATTGCCAGCCGAAACCATCGGTGTGGAATATGAACTGGAATACGGAACCGACGTGATCGAAATCCACAAGGATGCGATCAAGCCGGGCAGCCGTGTTCTTGTCATGGATGATCTGATTGCAACGGGCGGAACTGCTTTGGCGGCAATTGATCTGGTTGAAAAGGTTGGCGCAGAAGTTGCCGCCTGTGCCTTTATCATTGATCTGCCCGATCTGGGCGGGGCGCAAAAGATCCGTGACCGCGGTATCGAGGAATTCCATCTGGTCGAGTTCGAAGGCGACTGAACAGGCCCAGTACCACCGGATCTTTGAAATTTCTGCCATTCCCCATTATATTGATGTATAATGCTTGGGTTGAATTGGTTCGCCGCCCTGCGGCAGGAAAGAGGAAATGATCACACCGGTCCAAACAGCACAGACAACCTCACAGGTCAGCCAGTATGGCCGACTTGCGGCTGCTGGTGCGCGCGGTGTGTCGACAGTTGATCGCAGTACGCAGATCGAAGAATCCTCTCAGCATTATGCCTATAACCCGGATGATGACGGCATTTTGTTCAATGCCTATATCGACGGCAAGAACAAGCGCCAGCCGGGGCAGGGCAACCCGGGCGATCAAAAAGATCAGCGAACCGAACAGCGCGCATTGTCTGCCGCCCGGCGGGCAAGCGACCGCGAAGGTGCGATGGACGTCCAGTCTGATCAGGATTTTGCATCCATGCTTGATCCATCCATTCCCTTTGACCTGTCAGCCAATAGCGGCACGTCCTTTTACGCGCTGGTAAATGCGGTGGCGCATGGTGTTGGTGTGCGTGGTCGTCAGCTTGATGCGTCGGTTTGACCCGGATTTGACCGGGGTGTTGGCGATCATCGCGGGATCATATCGGCCTGCAAAATTTCCCCGATCGAAGTCGCCGGTGCTTGTTGCCATATGACATAGGCCTTATGATGGGGCATCTTCCCATCAGACCATCGGGCCAGGAATGCAGAACAAGCCGGTTCTCAACACAGTTTTCGAAGCAGCGTTCAGATTCATTGATCTTGCCCTGAACGATAACGAATATCTGCAACCGCAAAAATTGCACCGTTTGCTGTATCTGGCCCAGGCCTATTACGGGGCGAATTATCACGGCAATATGCTGATGCCTGCGATCTTCGTCGCCGAGGAATTCGGGCCGGTCGAACCCAACCTTTATGCGGTGATGGAAGAAAGCCGTCCTGATGTGCGGCTCAAACCGATTGACCCGAAAACGGCCCATTTCCTTGAAAGCATCTGGTCGCAATTTGGTCATCACACGGTCGAACATCTGAGCATGACGGTGCGCAACCATCCGCCCTTTACCAAGGCCTATAAGGAAGGGATCGGAACCATCATTCCATATACGGAGCTGGTGGAGTTTTATGCATCGGTCCGCAAAAGTGCCACAACGCCCGAGGCAAAGGAAGTCGTGCGCCCGCGTGTCATGCGATCGCACAAGGGCAAACCCGTGGCGACAACCGACTGGCTGCCACGGCGCATCAAGTAATCCCGATCAGGATACGGCATATCCGGATATTTGGCGGTAAACAGGCCGCTATCGGGATCTATTGCCCGACTGTAAGATCAATGCACGGATCCTTGCGGACCATGTCATTGGTAAACCACATGAAATCGACATCATCCCGATTGCCGAACCGTTCGGCATAGTCCTGTGGTTTGGGGGGATTGTCGCTTGGATCGTCGGCTTCGATCAGGCTGACGACTGCAATGTCATTGGCATCAAGACCGGGTTCGAACCGGCTGATATGCCAGGGAACAGCAATGGTGTGGCGCACATGCATGGCGCCCGCGATCAAAAATGCCCCGTCATGATCGGCGGTATTGGCGATATCGGTCATGGCGCGGGCAAGGGACGCATCACGGGCGAACTGAACCGTTGAAAAGCCACCCAGCATGCTTTTGGGCAGGGCGTTGCAATGGCTTTCGGCCATTTCAACACGGAACCGTTCCATAATCTCGTCGGGCATGGCGGGCAGCGAAAGCTTTGTCGCCAGTGTTGCAGGCAGTGCCGCCGTGCCTTCGGCAATGATTGGCCGTAAAAGATCATCTGGCAGATTGCCCGCCACCATCGTCAGGTCATGGGTCTTGGCGATTTCGGCGATCGGGGCATAGTCATGCCATGACGGCCAACCGCGTTCTTCCCATTCCAGTGCCTGCCCAAGCTCGGAGATCGGAACCTCCTGCCAGCTTTGATCAAGAAGACCTTGCTGATCGCGGGTAAACATTTCCCAGACCACGGCCCGATGGCGTTGATCGGATTTTGTCAGCGCATCAATCAGTTGGGACTGGTGATGGTGATGGATCGGGTTGTCGTGTTTTTCACCGATCAGGATATATTTCCGGTTCGACAAACGACGCACAAGTTCATCAAACATGATGTATTCGCCAGCACGCCGATCAAAAATAAGACCGGGCGCAGGCGGCAGCGCATTGATGTCGGCGACATGATGGCTGCCGGTGCCGGCTGGTATTTGTACCGATGCTGGTTCTTGCGTCTGTGCGATGCTGTGCCCGGAAAAGACAAAGCTCCCTGCAATTGCGGCGATCACACCGGCATTGCGAAACAATGCATTTGCGTGAAGCCAGCGAAGAGGGAGCTTTGACATCGATCGTGAAATTCCAGATTGATAGATGGTTCGGTTTATTTGCTTAACCGCAATGCTGTTTCCAGGTCGTTAACAAGATCATCTGCATCCTCGATCCCGACCGAAAGGCGCAGCAAATCACCGGGAACCGGGCTTGTCGGGCCTTCGACCGAAGAACGATGTTCGATCAGGCTTTCTACCCCGCCAAGTGACGTTGCCCGTTTGAAAAGTTTGCACTGATTATGGAAATCAACCGCGCGCTTTTCGCCGCCCTTGACCCGGATCGACAGCATCCCTCCAAATCCACCCGTCATCTGTTTGGCCGCGATATCATGCCCGGCGTGGCTTGCAAGGCCCGGATACTGGACCTGTTCGACTTCGGGGTGGTTTTCGAAATGTTTGGCAATGGCCATCGCATTGGCCGACGCCCGTTCAACACGGATCGAAAGCGTGCGCATCCCGCGCAGCAAAAGCCAGGTTTCAAACACACCAAGAACCGCACCGCCAGATGCATGCTGTTTGCACACACGTTGCCAGTATTCGCTGTCTGATGCCGTGGTCAGCGATCCGGCCAGAACGTCACTGTGACCATTGAGATATTTGGTTGCCGAATGCATGACGATGTCGGCACCAAATTCAATCGGGCGGGTCAAAAGCGGGGTGGCAATGGTATTATCGACAACCACCTGTGCGCCAGCCTTGTGCGCCAGTTCGGCAACAGCTGCAATATCGGTGATCTGCCAGTCCGGGTTGGCCGGGGTTTCAAGCCAGACCAGTTTGGTCTTGCCCGCAACAATGTGCTTGTCCCAGTCGGCAATGTCGGCGTTATCGACAAAGTCAAAGGACAGCCCGGCACGCACGCCACTATCAAGCATGAAGCTGCGCAGCGCCCAATACATCACCTTGGGGGCGACAACATGATCGCCGGGGCTAAGGGCATGAAGACAGGCAACTGCCGCTGCCATGCCCGATGCAAACAGGCGGGTTTCGCTGCCACCTTCCAGGGTGCTTAATACTTCGCAGGCCTGATCATAGGTCGGGTTATCGGCGCGCGTATAGCAGCGCCCGTCATGATAGCTGAGATCGGTATTGCGCTCGAACGTGGTCGACGGATAAAGCGGCGGTGTGACCGACCTGGTTGCGTCATCAACCCAGCCCAGTGCCTGGGCGGTGATGGTGGCCGGTTTTTGGTTTTTTGCGTGATCAGACATGGTGGCTACCTGATTTTGTTGAGATTTATTGCCGCGCAACATAACGTGGTTCGCGCCACACACCAAACTGTAATCCAATCCAGAGGCCCCGACATGACCAATTACCCCGAAATCACCCTGCCAAAGGAATGCGACGTTGTCGTCATCGGTGGCGGAATCCATGGATCTTCCAGCGCCTATTACCTGACCAAGGCGGGGATGAAGGTGGTTCTTCTGGAAAAGGATACGGTTGCATCCCATCAGTCAGGCCGGGCGTGGGGATTTGTCCGTCAACAGGGACGCGATCCGGTTGAATTGCCGCTGATGATCGAATGCAACCGCATCTGGCAGGGGTTGGAAAAGGAACTGAATGCCGATCTTGAATGGCGTCAGGGCGGGGTTCTGTTTGTGGCGCGCGATGACGCGGAAATGGCCGATTACGAACAATGGATCGAAGACGCCAAGGGCTTTGATATCGAAACCCGGGTGCTGTCACCAAAAGGTGTCGAGAACATCACGCCGGGCATCACAACACCCGGTGTCGGGGGTATTTACACGCCATCGGACGGCCAGGCAGAACCGAAAAAAGCTGCACCGGCCATCGCCAGACGTGCCAGCGAAATGGGCGCGGTGATTGCTGAGGGATGCGGCGCGCTTTCGATTGAAACAACTGCGGGTGCCATCAGTTCGGTGGTTTCGGAAAGGGGCGAGATCAAATGCAAATATGTGATCTGTGCCGCGGGTGCGGCCACCCATAAATTCGTTGCCAAATTCGGCCGCCGACTGCCGCAGCAAACCACGCGTGGCACCGTGATCCGTACAACGCCCGTGCCCGATATCTCGGCTGCCGGGACGCTTGCTGCGGGTCTGGCCTTTCGACAGCGCACTGACGGGTCGATGAATATTGCGGATGAATTCATGACCGATATTGATCTGACCCTTGGCCGTTTCAAATATGCCAAGGCCTTTGCGCCGGGGCTTTTTGATAACTGGGCGACTTTCAAATTCCACTTTAACAAGCGGTTCTTTGATGATCTGGTCGACCGTCTGCCGGGATCAGAAGCATCGAAACAACCAATGATCGGACGGCGCACCAATCAGGCCGAGCCCTATAAGGTGCGTGTCAGCAACGCGATGGCAAATCTGCAAAAGGTTTTCCCGCAAATCAAACAGGTCGGCATCGTTGATAAATGGGCCGGTGATATTGATGTCACCCCGGATGCCGTGCCGGTCATTGATCAGTTCGATAATCCCAAGCACTTCTTTGTCGCCACCGGTTTTTCGGGGCATGGATTTGCCATGGGGCCGGTGGTCGGCAAGGTTCTGGCAGACTGGATCACCACCGGACAGCCATCGATTACCCTTGCGGGAATGGAACTTTCACGGTTTGAAGACGGCTCGGTCCGCCGTCCACGCACGCGGGTCTAAATCCCGCATTATCAAAGTTTGGACGGGATGGTGTAAGCGGTGTCACATCATCCCGTTATCCCTTCAGAATTTCCTTGCAGAACAAATGTAATGTTATAACGTATCCTTAATGATGTGCGGGACGGCGTTTCCTTGCAGATCAGAAACGATGCGGATCGCCCGTCTCCCAATGGGTGGTCGTGGATCGGACGAAACCGGCAGCGTTTGCGCGCTGCCGGTTTTGTTTGTTATTCGGCGCTGATCGAATTGGCATGCGGTTCCGGGGTCGCCGTGGCCTGCTTGCCTGCAAAGAACCTGGTCGCGCCAATCGGCGGGGCAATAAAGTCATCATCGCCAAGACCCGCTTCCTTGCGGGCCGATGCCAGTCGCCTGGGCGGTTCATCAACCGGTTCGGCCGTCAGAACGAATGTCCCCCAATGGATGGCAAGTGCCTGTTTGACGCCCATTGCCTGCATGATCTGAACGGCTTCTTCGGGATTGCAGTGGGAATTGCGCATGAAATCGCGCGGGTCATAGGCTCCGATCGGGATCAGGCCGAAATCAATCCCGCCATGCTGCTGGCCCAGTTCGGTAAACAGGGCCTCGTTCCAGCCGGTATCGCCGACAAAATAGAACCGGTAGCCATCGGCGAAGTCAAGGATGTAACCACCCCACAGCATTTCCTTGCGGTCCTTGGTGGTGCGGCTTGACCAATGGTTGGACGGTACATGGGTGATTTTGACATCCCCGTGATGATGGCTTTCATCCCAATCAAGTTCGACATAGCGATCAGGAGTGATGCCTGCCTTTTCAAGCAACGGCCCGTTTTTAAGCGGCAACACATAACGCGGCACATCGCCAAGAACGGTCAGGCTGGCAAGATCGAAATGGTCGTAATGATTGTGCGACAGCAACACCAGATCAAGCTTGGGCAACTGATCGATGCTTAAGCCCGGCTGGCTGTATCGTTTCGGGCCCAGTCGCTTGAACGGTGATGCGCGATCGGAAAAGACCGGATCGGTCAGGATGTTAAGGCCGCCATATTGCACCAGAACCGTGGCATGACCGACCCAGGTGACCTGCAAACGGGTCGGGTCGGGATTTTGGATGGCCGCAAAATCAGGTGTTTCGGTCGCGATTTTGCCGATTTGCTCGGTTGCTTTTGGCCATTTGTAATCGCCCGACAAACGCAGTTTCAAAAAACGCCAGAACGACCGTTTGACCGGATCGGGCAGGGGGTGACGGTTTTCAAAACCGGTTTCGGTATGGTGATCGTGTCGGGATTGGGTTTGCACGCGTCTGTTCCTGCCATCAAAACAATCATGTGATTATGTCTGTCACAAGGTCTGGTGACCAGAAGGTAAACGCAAGTGCCAATGACACGCGTCATGATTGGTGTCGCATGAAAAAGGCCGGAACGCGGGGGACACGTTCCGGCCTTCCTGAAACTTCCGCATCCACCGGGAAAGCGCTGCGGAAGCAGGGGGGACTGAATTTTATTCAATCACCGTGGCATAGGTTTCAAGTGCCGGGCTTTCTGCAATCAGGCCCTGCTGCACCATGTAATCGGCAAAACGCGCATAGCGGTTTTTATCAAGGACGGCCGGACGCAGGGCAAAGCGCGGCAAGGTATCGGCCCATGCCTTGATATTGAGTTCGTCATCAAGGTTCGGATAGGCCGCAATAAAGGCCTTCCAGCTGTCATCGGGATGGTTGATCAGGTACTGCACGCCTTCTTCGAGGGCGGCGAGCATACGGGCAAAGCGCGGATCATCGAGCTTGTCATTGCGTACGGTCAGGATCAGCTCGTCATAGGGCGGAACGCCTTCTTCCTCGACATAGAATGCCTTGCCCGGTTTGCCTTCGATTTCCATCTGATTGAGCTCAAAGTTGCGATAGCCGCCAATGATCGCGTCAACCTGTCCGGAATAAAGCGACGGCGACAGCGAGAAGTTCACATTGATCAGCTCGACATCATCCATCGACACACCGTGATTGCCCAGCATGGTGCCCAGAAGCGCATCTTCGAACCCGGCCAGCGAATAGCCGATTTTCTTGCCCTTAAGGTCCGCGATTTTCTTGATCGGGCCATCTTCAAGAACAATTAGGCTGTTAAGCGGGGTGGCAACCAGCGTACCAATACGGGTCAGCGGCAATCCTTCGGCGGCCTGCACATGAAGCTGGGGCTGATAATTGACCGCAACATCCCCCTGACCGGCAGCAACAAGGCGCGGCGGGGCGGACGGGTCGCTTGGTTCGATCAGTTCGACATCAAGATCATGCTTGGCAAAGAAGCCCTTTTCCTTGGCAACGATCAGCGGTGCGTGATCCGGGTTTACAAACCAGTCCAGAAGAATGACCAGCTTGTCGGCGGCAAAGGCCGTTGAGGACGTGCCAAGAACCATTGCGCCCAATGCGGTCGCGGTGATCATGGATTTAAGGCGTGACATGGATGAACCTCCGTAAGATGCGCCAAATTATTCGTATGAGGATTTAAACCGCGGCCAATCGGGCAGCGGGGAATTGTATTACCGAACCGGTTTCAGGCTGTCGGGCTGCCAGGGCAGGGCGGCGCGCAGGACGCGATCGACAATGAAATATTGCGTGATCGAAAAGGCGCACAGGATCAGAAGACAGGCAAAAACCATATCAATCTGAACCCGGGCATTGGCATGCAACATCAGATAGCCAAGCCCGTGACTGGACCCCACCCATTCCCCGATTACTGCCCCGATCGGGGCAACGGCGGTGGCAACCCGGAAACCCGATGCAAAGGCCGGAAGGGCAGCGGGCAGGCGGATGTGGGTCAAAAGTCGCCAGCGACTTGCCCCCATGGTCCGTGCCAGATCAAGCCAGCCGGTTTCGGTCCGCGCCAACCCGTCAAAGAAGGCGACCGTTACCGGGAAGAAAATGATCAGGGCGGCCATGGCAATCTTGGATGCCAGACCAAAGCCCAGCCAAAGCACGAGAAGAGGGGCCAGTGCAAAGAACGGAATGGCCTGCGACACCAGAAGGATCGGCATCAACCAGAACCGGACCGGCGAAAACAGCGCCATCGGAATGGCCGCCAGCGTACCAAGTGCCGCACCGGCAAACAGGCCAATCACCGTTTCGGCAATGGTATATTGCGCGTGATCAAGCAAAACATCATGCCGGGCAATCAGGGTGGCCCAGACATCTGCGGGCGTTGGCAGCATGTATTTCGGCGCACCGGTAATCAGAACCAGCGCCTGCCATGTTGCAATCAGCGCAACCACAATGATCAGTGGCCGGGCAAGCATCAACCAGCGGCGTTCTGTCAGTGGTTTTTTATGGGTATGAGGATTGTTTTGAAGGCTCATGACGCAGCCTCCGAACCATAACCCGTGCTGATATCTGCACCAAGTTGGCGCAGCAATTCGGCCTGCTGGGCCAGAATGGCGGGATCGTTGATGTTGCGCGGGCTTTGACCATCTGGCGTGATGGCATTGGCAAGGGTGGCCGGGGCACCCGACAGGACATGAACATGATCGCCAAGACGCAATGCTTCAAGCGGGTCGTGAGTTACCAGCAACACCGTCTTGCCGCGCAAAACCCGTGCGGCCAGTTCCTGCAAACGTAACCGATTGACTGGGTCAAGGGCCGAAAACGGTTCATCCATCAGGACAACAGGGCGGTCCTCCATCAGGGTGCGGGCAAGGGCGGCACGCTGTTTCATGCCCCCCGAAAGCTTTGCCGGGCGCAGATGGGCGGCATCGGTCAAGCCGACTTCGGCGATCAGGTGTTCGGCGCGCGCATGATCGGGACGTTCCCCGCGCAAGACCGCACCAAGTTCGACATTTTCGCGCACCGTGCGCCAGGGCAAAAGCAAATCCTGCTGCGCCATATAGGCGATGCGGTTCTTAAGGATACTGCCGTCAGAACAGGTGATGTTACCGCTAACATCGCCTTCGACCAGACCGGCAAGGAAGCGCAAAAGCGTGCTTTTGCCAACGCCGCTGGGACCGAGCAAACAGGTAAAGCTTCCGGCCCGAAGGGTCAGGTCAAGATCATCAAAAATATCAACGCCGCCAAATGCCACACGAGCACCCGACAGGTGGATATCGAAACTGGTTGGATTTTGCGCCTGCTGGGGCGCTTGTTCTGTGTCGCGCATTCGATCCTTCCTACGCCGGTCTTAACCGGTTCAGGTTCAAAGGGTCGTTCGGCAACACCGAACCTCTCAGCCGATTTACGATCGGCCCCCCCGGAGATGACGGGACTATGCGCAGTCAAAACGCGTCCGTCAAGTTTTGTGACAATTTGTGTCAGGCGGTGCGCGCGATAAACAACGATGATCGATGTGTCAGATCGCTGTAATCAGCCCTTGCAGAATGGCGTGAATGCACGCAATGCTGTGGGGATCCTGCCGTTGAAATTGACTGACATCTGTTGTGACCATCTTACCCGAAACCCTTCCTGATTATCGTCGGGGTGACATAACCCCGCGCATGATTGCCGCCGAAATTTACCGCGGGTCCAGTTACGGGCCGAAACATCCATTGGCGATCCCGCGGGTGTCGCTGGTGGTTGATATGGTGCATGCGCTGGGCTGGGTGGATGAAAGCACCTATTTGACGGGGCCGGTGGCAACCCCCGATCAACTGGCGAGGTTTCATGACCCGGAATATGTCGATGCCGTCATGCAGGCCGAACGTGACCAGTCCCTTCCCGAGGAGATTATGGTCCGGTTTGGTCTGGGTAAAAATGGCAATCCGATCTATCCGGAAATTTTCCGGCGTCCGGCGACTGCGGCCGGATCATCGATCCTGGCGGCGCAATTGATTGCCGATGGCGGCATCATCCATCATCCGGCCGGGGGGACGCACCACGGGTTGCGCGACCGGGCATCGGGATTTTGTTACTTCAACGACCCGGTTCTGGGGATTTATGCGCTTCTCGATTCGGGGCTGGATCGGGTGTTGTATGTTGATATTGACGCCCATCACGGGGATGGCGTGCAATATGCCTTTGCCGAAGACGACCGGGTTCTGACCGTTTCCATGCATCAGGAAGATTTATGGCCCAAGACCGGCACGATTGATGACGTGGCCGGGGGCATGGCCCGCAACCTGCCGATGCCGGGCGGGATGAATGACGACGAGATGCGGTTCGTTCTTTTTGAATATTTGATTCCTCTTGCATTAAGTTTTGTACCGCAAGCTATTGTTTTACAATGTGGATGTGATACTCTTGCCGAGGATCCACTTTCAAAACAGCTTTTGGGCAATCAATCGATCTGGGAAGTCGTGGGGGCGATGACCAGATTGGCGCCAAGAAGTCTTGTTCTTGGCGGCGGAGGATATAGTCCATATGGGGTTGCACGCTGTTGGTCCGGGGTGTGGGCGACCATTAACGGGATCGAAATACCACCTGTGTTACCCATCACAGCGGAAAATATCCTGCGTGTCATAAAATGGTCGCATAGTCGTGGCAGACAGCCGGCCAACGAGTTGTTTACAACTTTGGCGGATCCATGGCGGGGCGGCGCAATCCGGGACGAGGTCCGGGAACGCGTCAGAAGACTAAGAGGGTATGGGGTATGAAGTCGTTTATTCAGATGGCTTTGGTGGTGTGCTTTATCAGCGCAGCAGTGGTTGCGGGGCTTAATGCAAAGGCAACCGGATTTGAACGATCGCGCATTCTCGTTGATGGTGAGGTCTATAATGTCGAAATGGCCGTCACCCCGGAAGAACGATCGCGCGGCCTGATGTTCCGCACCGAAATGGCCAGTGATGCCGGGATGCTGTTTGATTTCGGCGGCGCGCGTGACATTTCAATGTGGATGAAGAATACCTTCATTTCGCTTGATATGTTGTTCATTGATGCCAGTGGCACGATTGTCGGCATTGAAAAGCGCACGGTACCGCAATCGGAAACCATCATCCCGTCGCCAAAGCCGGTGCGCTTCGTGCTTGAGCTGAATGGTGGCTCGGCCGACAAGATGGGCTTTGAGGTTGGCGAAAAGGTAGAAGGCCTGCCGCGCTAGGGCGTTGTGGCCAACCCGCCCACAGTCAAAAGATCAATCAGCAATAGCAAGGCCGCAGACCATATCTGCGGCCTTTGGTTTTTGTGCATGTTTTTCGGAAAAAACGCATAATGCGGTCTTGCCCACCCGGCATTATGGTGCTAAATCCACATCCGCGTCGGGGAGTAGCGCAGTCTGGTAGCGTACCTGCTTTGGGAGCAGGGGGTCGCGAGTTCGAATCTCGCCTTCCCGACCATTTCCCTTTTTGTTGTCTGACGGTGATCCAACAGGATTTCCAATTCGCGACAAAAGGTGTAAAAGATGAAGTATTGGCAGGGGTTAGAGAGGCCCGTTAAACTGCCATAACCATCTTATCCCGACGGTCAAGACGAGGGTCCCGATGAAGGTCCGTGTTTATAAACCTGCCAAAAACGCCATGCAGTCCGGTCAGGCTGCGACCAAGCACTGGGTTATGGAATTTGAACCGGGTGCGAAAAAAGTCGCCGATCAGCTGATGGGGTGGATCGGATCAACCGATACCCGTGGCCAGGTCCGCATGTATTTCGATACCCTTGAAGAAGCCCAGGCCTTTGCCGCCAAGCACAAGCTGATCGCCGATATCGAACAGCCCAAGCCGCGCAAGGTCCAGATCAAGTCCTATGCCGACAATTTCGCGTTCAAACGCGTTGTCTGATTGCGGACTGGCTGTTACCGGCTGACCATACCATCGGGGCGGACATCCGCCCCGTTTCGTCTGACAGGGGACGTTAAACCCTGCAAACATGCCGGGCAGGCGACCAATGCCGTGCCCCGGGGGATAAGCAAACCACCCCCACCCAGCGGTCCCTTAGCTCAACTGGATAGAGCAACAGACTTCTAATCTGTAGGTTGCAGGTTCGAGTCCTGCAGGGATCGCCATTTTTTCTTTTTTTATCAGTCTGTTATCCGGATGTTTCGACCTTTCCGTGCCAGCCGCGCGCGTCCGTCGTCGTGACGGCAGCGGCGGTTTTACTTTTTCGGGCGGATGCGGTTGCGGATTTCAACGATGCGTTCAAGTGTGGCAAGCGGCTTGGCCGGATTGGCCGCAGCAAGGCCGATCATCATGGTTTCCAGGCAACACATCATGGGGGCGTGCAGGGCGACCTGATCGCTTTTGGAACGCGGCAGGACGATTGCGGCTTCGGCGATTTTGATCAGCGGGCTTTTGTCAGATGTGACAATCCCGATCAGGGGAACCGACAGGCGTTCGGCCTCGGCAACGGTGGCGCTGGCTTCGCGATGCAGGCGGCCATGACCCAGCATGACAATCACGTCGCCTGGTCCGACCTCGATCAATTGTTCGGCCAATGATATGCCGGTGCGGTTGAGTTCATAGGCGGGATAGCCGCTGCGAGAAAAAAGGCGGGCGGCATAGGATGCGATAATGCCAGATGCCCCAATCCCCGATACACCGATCCGGTTAGCGCCAGACAGCAGTTCGACCGCCTTGCGCATTCCGGCACGGTTGTGGGGCTGGCCCAGTTCGCGCATGGCGTTAAGCTGATCTTCGACCATGAAATCGATGGCGGTATCAGCATCATTGGCAACATCCGATGTTGTCGACGCCATTTTTGCGGTTGGCGAATTGGTGGCGATAAAGAAACCTTCGATGGTTTCCTTAAGATCGCGAAGACCGGTAAAGCCGACAGCCTGAACCGTTCTGATCACCGTGGCATCGGATGTATCGGTGATGTGGGCGATCTCAAGGGCCGATTGTGACAGGGTCGCGCTCAGATTATCGCGGATATATTCGGCAACCAGTTGCATGCTGGGGGACAGGCGGTCTGCGCGGGCATTGATGCGTTCGGCAAAACGATCAACGGGATTTTCAGTGAAATTCTTGGACACGGGCTACTCCCGGTTTGATGAAGGATGCAACAGGCGGTGCACCGCATTCAGGGTTTCGGTGCGTTTTCCGGTGATTTGGTCGCATGACCGGATGGCGGCCGGAACCGGTCGGCAACAATGTGCGACGTGATCAGAGCGGTCATCATCGAAAGCGCGCCATAGGAATTCGAAATCGCGATTTCACGCGACACCAGGACATAGCGGCCATCGCGGCAGGCCCGGAGGAAACGACAGAAATCGGGAAAGATATCGTTCATTGCCCTGATTTCGGCCTTGGCACCATTGTTACGGTCATCGCGGAACGGATCGAATATGTAATCGGCATCAAGATCGGGAAGATATTCCGGGCTGACCTGAAGGCGACCGGAAGGGGTGATATTGTCAATCAGTGCGGGGAACTTGAACCCGGCATCGCGCAGCACCCGCCCCAGTGATCGATAGGTATGATAAATATTGATCTTGCCATTAAGGGGCTGAAGCACACTGACGGTGATGTCCGACGGGTTCAGATTGCGTTTCAGGGCGGCGATATTGGCCTGATAACGGGATTCTAGATATTTCAGGGCATCTTGCCGTCCGGTCAGCTCAGCGAGCTTTTGATACACATGGGGGCCACCCAGCCGCGCGGCATCAAGTGAAACCGTCGGTGCAATCGCTTGAAGCGGTTCGATTGCACTGGCCCGGCCCGGGGCGGTAATGATCAGATCGGGCGCCAGGGCGGTGATGGTTTCAAGATCAATCTCGGTCGATCCGATATAGCGGATGTCGGAATTGTCAAAATCCACCCCGGTCAAAAGCCGGGATGACCGCAAATATGGCGTCCCGTCAAGGCCGATACGCCCGTGACTGGCGATTGGAAAAACGCCAAGTTCAATCAGCGGAATGGTGACATCCACATCATATAGCGAAATGATCCGCGCCGGATGGTCCGGCACCTCGACATCCCGGCCAAGGTCATCGGTGAATGTTTTTGCCTGCACGGTCATGCCCCACAGAAGGACCGCGACGAAGGCGGCAATAGTAGCTGTGACCCGTCGGGATATGAAATGAGGAGACAGGGGGCGCGGGGATATGCGATCGCGCGCAACCGGGTGCTGATTGCATGAAAACACAACGGGTATTGCCATCAAGATCGTCCTAAAGTTCATCGCGGCGTTTCCAAAGCAGGATCAGAAGAACCGGCACACCAATCACGGCAAGAACAATGCCGGCTGGCAGTTGCAGGGGTAAAAACGCAACCCGGCCAATGGTATCGGATGCCAGCAACAACAGCCCGCCGACCAGGGCGCTGGCCGCAAGAACCGATGCCTGGCTGTGGTTGCCAATGACAAGTTTGGTCAGGTGCGGGGCAATCAGGCCGATAAAGCCGATCCCGCCAATGGTCGAGACACATGTTGCCGAAAGCATGGTTGCCGCCAGAAGCTGGATCGCCGATGTCCGGCCAAGCCGTACGCCAAGTCCGGTGGCGGTCTGTGCGCCAAGGGACATGACATCAGCCGACCGTGCGCAGCCCAGAAGCAGCACAAAATTGACAAGCAGAAGTCCCGCTGCGACCGGGACGATATCCCAGGTGGCGGATGCCAGACTGCCGGTAACCCAAAGAAGCAATGGCTGGGCGTCGCTGGCGTCAAGCGACACAAGGATCATGGCCACCAGTGCCGATAAAAACCACGACAGCCCGATACCAATCAGCACAAAGCGCAGGTTCGAGGTCGATCGCGCGATGGCAACCGTCATTGCAGCCACCAGCAAACCACCAATCGTGCCCAGTACCGGATATGAAATGGCGGGCAGGGACGGGCCAAACAGGGTCAGGCACAAAATGACCAGAATGGATCCTTCGCGCACGCCAAGAAGCCCCGGATCCGCAAGACCATTGCGGGTCAGTGACTGCATCGATGCCCCCGAAAGCCCCAGCATCGCCCCGCACAAAACGGCAAGAACAACCCGTGGCAGGCGCAATTCTGTCAATATCGCCTGTGCTGTGGGGGATAATGTCACATCACCGGACATGACGGCGATCAGACCAGCCGGCAGGATATCCTGACTGCCCAGTGTGATTGCCCAGAATACCCCGGCAATCAGCCCCGATGTCGCAAGGAAAAGGATGACGGTGTGCACGATATGCAGGCGCATTTCAAGGCGGCCGATCCTGATCTGGTGATGGCCGGTGGCACGGGGCTGTTTGAATGGCATGGTCATCGCAGCGCCCTTGCCACCAGAATGATAAAGACCGGTGCGCCAACAAAGGCGGTGGCAAGTCCGGTGGGAATTTCGTGGGGCAGCATCACAAGCCGGGCTGCCAGATCGGCAAGGGCCAGCAAGCCCGCACCACCCAATGCGACAAGCGGTACGGATAATCGGTAATCGCTGACAAAGCGGCGGACCAGATTGGGCACAATCAACCCGACAAAGCCGATCGGACCTGCGATTGCGACCGCGATCCCGCAAAACAGGGCGGCGGCAATGATACCGATCAGGCGTACCCGCCGAACGGAAATGCCAAGTCCGGTTGCCACATCATCGCCAAGTGCCAGCGCGTTCAGGCAACTTGAAACATAAAGCGCGGCGATCACGGCTGGCACCAGCAACCAAGAAGACGCCCAAAGGGTATCCATCCGGGCCCCGGCCAGATCCCCGACCATCCAAAGACGCACCTGATCAAGGGTGTCATCATCAAGTATAAGAATGGCCGATGTCACTGCCGATGCCAGCGCGGAAAAGGCAATCCCGCAAAAGGTGACCTTAAGCAACGTCATGCCCGATTTCCCGGCAGAGGCAAAAACAATCGTCGCCAGAAACAGCAAACCGCCACCGGTCGCGGCAATCAACGGGCGGGCAATGCCGTCGGTGGCAAGGCCCATTGGGGCCGCTGTTGCCACAACAACCGCAAGTGTCGCCCCGGCATTCAGTCCCAGAATATGGGGTTCACCCAACGGGTTGCGCAAAAGCCCCTGTAACAACAGACCCGACAGGCCAAGACACGCACCGGTGGTCAGGGCCGCGACAAGTCGCGGCATGCGAATGGTTTGAAGAACGCGGTGATCAAAACTGCCGGCATCAAAACCGTTTGCAAGGCCAAGCAGGCTGTCCAGCCCGATCAGACGCGGCCCGACCATAAGATAAAGTGTCGAAATCAGGACCAGCAGGGTGGCAAAGCCAAGAATCGGACGCGATGCCACATGTACCCCCGACAGCCGTTCCGTTCTCACGGTGCACATCCGGCCGGGGCGGCATTTGATGGTGATGCGGATGGCAAAGGGGACTTGCCAGCGTTATGGCGCGGAATGAATACCGGAATGCCGGAATCCGGATCCACCAGCCGGATGACGTCGGTGGAAAAAACATCTGAAATCAGGTTGGCTGAACAGGATTTCGGATCATCGATTGTGCAATGTATTTTACCGTCTTTAAGGAAAATCAGGTGATCGGCATATTGCATGGCAAAGTTAAGGTCATGCAGAACGGTGACGATTGTCCGGCCGTGGCTGCGACACAATTCCGCGATCAGTTTCATGACATCGACCTGATAACGCAGATCAAGATAGGTTGTCGGTTCATCAAGCAGGATGATGTCGGTTTCCTGTGCCAGTGCCATGGCGATAAAGCACCGCTGGCGCTGACCACCGGACAAGGCATTGACCGGTGTTTGAGCAAAGCTTGCGGTGTCGGTGATTTCCATCGCGTGATGGACGGCCTTTTCGTCGGCATTGCTCCATTGCCGGAAAAGCCCCTGATGGGGGTAACGGCCGCGCGACACCAGATCATAGACATTAAGGCTTTCGGGCAGGACCGGGCTTTGCGGCAGAATGCCCAGTTTGCGGGCGACATCACGCGTGGGCAGGGTATGGATATCCTTGCCGGCAAGGTAAACCGTGCCCTTTGCCGGGGACATCAGACGCGACAAAGTCGAAAGCAATGTCGACTTGCCAGAACCGTTTGGCCCGACCAGAACCGTGAGCCGGTTTTGCGGAATGGACAATGATATATCGTGCAAAACCGGTGTTTCGCGGAATGCAGCATGCAGTTTTTCTGCTGCCAATGGGGCAACATCGCGTGATGGAGCGTCTTTGATCATCGGGTGAGTCTTTGCGATTCCGCAGATTCCAAAAGCAAATGAGAAACATTTGCGACTGTAGTAGTCAAGAAACCAACGGTTATATTTTTTCACTTTTTATCGAAAACAGGGGTGATTTAGCGGTTTTCGACCGGTGTTTGATGGCATAAAAAGGTCGGAAACAGGCCGGTTTTGTGGCAATCGGTGAAACTAGGGTTTGACTACTACATAAATGACAATGATAACCACTCTCAAAGTAATTAAGAATAATTATTAACTGGAATTGTGAGTGTGGTTAGAATGAAGGTGCAACATTGTAAATTCGGGGCCTTGTTGCTGGCGTCGGTATCGATAAGCGGGGTGATGGTCAACCATGCCCGTGCCGCGGGCGAACAAGAAGCCGGCAGCCAGATCCAGCAGGTCGCGCAAGCGCAACCAACCCAAAAGCAGTCAACCGACGAGACTGCAACAGCGGTAACGACCCAGCCGGTCACCGTGACAGCAAGCCAGCGAAGCGGGGATGGCGAGGATGCGGTTGACGGTTATCAGCCGGTCAGCACATCGGTTGCGACCCGGACCAAAACCCCGTTGATTGATGTGCCGCGGGTGGTCAATGTCGTCGGATCGCAGGTTATCGAAGATCAGGATGCGCGCAGCCTTGATGATGTTCTGGCCAATGTCAGCGGGGTGACGCAGACCAATACGCTTGGCGCGACGCAGGATGCGATCATTCGCCGCGGATTTGGATCGAACCGTGACGATTCCATTCTGGTGAACGGTCTTAAGGTTGCCACACCGCGCAGCTTCAACATCACGACCGATCATGTCGAAGTGGTCAAGGGGCCGGCATCGACATTGTATGGCATTCTTGATCCGGGCGGGATGATCAATATCGTCACCAAGAAACCGCAATCCGAATTCGGTGGCGAGGTGAATACAAGCCTGACCAGTTTTGGCGGCGGCAATGCCGGGTTCGATGTGACCGGACCGCTGGTGGAAGACGGATCCCTGTCATTCCGGTTGCTTGGCGATTACGAGAAAACCGATTACTGGCGCAATTTCGGGGAAACCGAACGCCAGCAAATCGCACCGTCCCTTCGCTGGGAAGGCGATGAAACCGACATTACGCTAAGTTACTTCCACGAAAAATACAGTGTGCCGTTCGACCGCGGGACCATCTTTGATCTCAATACCGGCAAGGCGGTCAATGTTGATCCGGAAATTCGCTTTGACGAGCCCTATAACGTGACCAAGGGCAAGACCGATATGGTCCAGTTCGAAGTCAATCAGGATCTTGGCGATGCGTGGGAACTTGGCTTTGATTACAGCTTCAGCCGTAACAAATATGCCGACAACCAGGCGCGTGTGCGGTCCTATAATGCCAGCACCGGCGATGTGACCCGGCGCGCCGATGCGACACAGGATTCAACCCTGATCAAGCATTCCGTGCGTGCCGATCTGACTGGCGAGGTCGAACTGGCGGGGTTGAAGAACGAGCTGCTGTTTGGCACGTCCTATGATTACAGCGATACGCTGCGTACGGATATGATCCGGTGTAGCAACGTCACCAATTTCAATATCTATAATCCGGTCTATGGCAATCTGGATGAATGTACGAACGTTTCGGCCAGCGACAGTGACCAGACCGAAACATTGTCGACCGTTTCGGCCTATGCGCGCGATGCCCTTCATCTGAATGACCAGTGGATCCTGGTTGGTGGGTTGCGTGTGCAATATTACGACATTCTGGCGGGCAAGGGACGGCCGTTTGTGACCAATACCGAACGTTATGGTCAGGAACTGATCCCCAATGGCGGTCTGGTGTATAAGGCAACGCCGCAACTGTCGCTTTATACCAATGTTGCCAAGACCTTCCGTCCGCAATCCTCGATCGGCAGCTATGTCGGCAATATTGCCCCGGAAGAAGGTATTTCCTATGAAGTCGGCACGAAATACCAGGTCGCCAATGGTCTGACGACCAACATCGCGCTTTATACCAGCGAGAAAAACAACGTCGCCTATTCCGAAGATGTCGGTGGCGAAACCGTGGTCAAGGCGGCGGGAACCGTGCGTTCGCGCGGGCTTGAAATTGACGTGGCCGGGGCGCTTACCGAAAATCTCGACATTATTGCAAGCTATGGCTTTACCGATGCACGGGTGACAAAGGATCCCGAACTCAAGGGCAAGCGTCTTGCCAATGTGGCCCGCCATACCGGGTCGCTGTTCCTGGCCTATGATTTCGGGACTGCGGTGCCCGGTGCCAGCAACTTCCGGGCGGGCGGTGGTGTCCGTGCGGTCGGTGATCGTCCGGGGACCAACACCAATACCTATGATCTTCCGGCTTATGCGGTTGCGGACATGTTTGCGTCCTACACGATTGATGCCAGCAACCCGATCACCTTCCAGCTCAATCTGAAAAATATCTTTGACGAGGTGTATTACACCTCCTCGATCGGCACCAACAATCTGGGCAACCAGATCGGGGAGCCGTTCCAGGCAATCCTGAGTGCCAAAGTCGAATTCTGACATTCGCACGCAAAAATCAGATTTCCAAAACGGGGCGTTCGCGCCCCGTTTTTTCGTTGGGCATCGGTTAAGTCTTATCCCCGGGGCAGCTTGAAGTTGCAAAAGCGTAAACAATCATGGGTTGATTTATGTGGTTGTTATATTCATTATTTTTTGCGGCGATAATGCATCTGGGGGACTTGAAATGCGCGGGGTTGGATTACTGACTTTACTGCTGCTTGCAGGATGTGCGGGCGTACCGGCTGGCAACCAGTCCCCGGTGCAGGGCGCAGGCGCGCCAGGTGCTGAGACGCAACAGGTTGCAGGTGGTGGCCAAGGTAACGGAGGGCAACAGCAACCGGCAGCAGGCGGGAACGGGGATGTCGGTTCGCGTGCCGCGGCCAGTAACGTTTTGAACGTAACACCCCACATTCTTGTCGAACGCCAGAGTTCCGGTGCGACGATCGGTTTTTGGGACGATACTTATACCCGGGTGCGAGTAACAGCCGTTGCATTGGGAAGCGGTGGTGGAACCGGTTCCGCGGCGTCGGTTGTGAATCGCGACTATGACGAGGAGCGTCGAAATGCGATTGCGCGTTTCTTTGTCGGTAAGACCCTGTCGGCAAATCTGACCTTCCGCGTTGATATTGCCGGAGAACGACCAGCCTATTCGGCGGTTATTCCGGTGGTCGCAATGTCACATACCAGCAACAGTGAAGTTGGCGAGGCATGGTCAACCGATATTTATGGTCAGTCGGTCAATAAGCTTGTGCGTATCCGGGCCGGGTCACGCGTCAGCATTGCGGTCGAACTGGCACGATCCAGAAGTGCCGACAGCCAGATTGTTCAAAGTGCTTTGAATGTTGCGCGCGAGGCAACAAAGGTCATTTCACCTGAATCCGATCTTTTGACCACCTTCACCAAGAATTCGGTCGACAAGGAAGCGCAGATTTGGGACAGCGCCCTTGGAAAACTGTTTTCGCTTAGTCTGAGTGAAAAAGTCCTGTCTGACAGTTTGCTTCAGGAGTTCTCGCCAGACATGCCGATTGTCTCGGTCAAGTTGAGGTTGCCCAAAGACCTTGATAGCAATGGCCTCAGAGACGCACTGGATGTCGGGGAATGGCATGTGTCGCTTGATTGTCCGACCCGTTCGCTTTTCATTGCCGCAAAAAGAGTAACCACGGGCAATAACAAGGTTTCCTGTCAGGAGCAGGTCGAAAGCCTGCCGACGGATTTCAAATTGGCGCCGGAGCGTGTGCTGAACTATCCGTTATCTGAAAACAGCACGATTTACAGCTATTTGCTGGCGTCAACAGAGTTCAGCACAAGATTGCAGGATGTTGCCGCCGCCAGTGGGGCAGAACTTCCGACCCAGGCGAAAAAATTGTGCTCGGTGGTTCTCGATGCCGGAGAGGCACTTGGACTGACGCGGATCGACAGCAATCTTTTGCTTTGGGCTGTTGCCCAACGGTTGCCGATTGCGTCCAAGGCAACAGACGTTCAAACAGCCTGTGCCGACAGTCGTCAAACAATTCGTGAATTGATCACGCCGTAGTCTTAAGCCCAACGGTCAACCCAACAGTAAGCAGGTCTTGGAAGCGCTTGGAGACGCTTGGAGGCAGCCGATTACCGTGCCGCCAAATACCGCCCCGGGCGATGGTTGAGCGCGATAATCAGGTTAAGGACCACTGCGCCCAGGATTGAAAGCAGGACCTTGTCAAAGGGCAGGGTCAGGAACGCGATAACCAGGATCACCATATCGACGGCAAGCTGGAAGTAACCGGCGCGGATGCCGAAATGTTCCTGCAGATACAGGGCGAGGATATTGATCCCGCCAAGCCCCGCACGGTGGCGAAACAGCATGAGCAGGCCAATCCCCATCAGCGCGCCGCCAGAGATTGCCGCATAGACCGGGTTGAGCATCTGAAAATCAACCAGCATCGGGGTCAGTTTTGAAAAACCCGATACAAGGCCGACGGCGATAAAGGTTTTGAGCGTGAAGGCAATGCCCATGCGCTTGAATGCCAGCCAATAGAAGGGCAGGTTGATCACAAAGAAAATCAGGCCAAAGGACAGCCCCGTCGCGTGTTCGATCAAAAGCGCCGCCCCGGCGGTACTGCCGGTAACCAGAACGCTTTCGCTATAAAGCGTCACGCCAAGCGATACCACCATTGTGCCAAGCAGCAAAGCCAGCACATCTTCGTAAAGACGATGGGAAATATCGTCCTTCTTCGACGGCGCCTGTGTGGCGGTGGATACGTTGGTATCGGTCATGGATGCGTTGGTTTGGGCCATGTCGGACAACAGTCTTTTGTCTGATGAATGGGAGCAATTTACGCTTTTCGCATGTGCGAAACAAGCTGGCGTTGCAATGCAATGTCAATTCGCCCGTTTTTGATATTGCCGTGCAGGCCAACGCAAAAGACCGGCCCGAAAGGAGCCGGTCTTGGCAAAATCTTGCGCGTTATTGTGCGGAATGGTCCGCGCAACAGCGTCCCGATCAGGCGGCTTCGTCCCATTTCGGGGCAAAGGACGGGTCAATCATGCGGCCGTCGGGTTTTGACAGATTGTTGATTGCCGCCATGTCTTCATCGGACAATTCAAAATCAAAGATATTGAAATTGGCGGCGGCATTTTTCGGAGAGCCCGATTTCGGGATCGCCATGACACTGTCTTGCTGCATCAACCAGCGCAAGGTGACCTGAATGCCGGATTTGCCGTATTTCGCACCGATATCCTTAAGCACCGGATCATGCAAAACCGTCCCGCGTGCAATCGGGCAATAGGCGGTCAGCAGCATGTCATGCGAACGCAGGTTTTCAAGCACCCGGGACTGATCAAGATAGGGGTGATATTCGACCTGGTTGACCGTCAGCGGAATGTTGCTGAGCGACACGGCCTTGTCGATCAGAGCCGTCGGGAAGTTTGAAATCCCGATCAGGCGCGTCATGCCAAGGTTTTTGACTTCGTTAAGGGCGGCCAGCGTTTCGGAAAGCGGGACTTCGTCGGTCGGCCAGTGCAAAAGCAGAAGATCGACATGGTCAAGATCAAGCTTGCGCAGGCTTTCAACGACCGACGTTTGCAAATCACCGCTTTGGAACTTGTCGTACCAGACCTTGGTGGTCAGGAAATAGTCATCGCGCGCAAGACCCGATGCCTTAAGACCGCGACCAACGCCTTCTTCATTATGATACATCTGGGCGGTATCAAAATGGCGATAGCCGATTTTGGCGGCCTCTGCGACCATTGTGGCCGCGTCATCATTATTGAGTTCGTATGTCCCAAATCCGAGGGCCGGAATTTCGATACCCTGCCAGTTCCGGTAAATCATGATGTGTTACCCCCTCTGTGTTTGATTGTTGTAATTGTGGCTGCTGTCATCGTCCTGTTCAAATGACGATCAGGTGTCAATTATGCGCTAACATGCGCCAGATTTAGTGCAATGCAACCAAACCGCAACCTGTACGGTTGGATGAAGTGCGCTGTTCAATGGGGAAGGACGTGCGACAGATGTCTTTGTGTCAAAAGACATTTTTGAAAAGAAAAAGGGCGACCGGGTATGTCGGGTCGCCCGAAGTTCAGGACTTAGAGTGAGGCTGTATCAAGCCAAGATCCAATCTGCACCGGAAACGGTTCGATATCCTTGATATGGCTCAAACCGGATCAACTTATGATGTCGGTGCTGTGTTCCCGGTTTCGCTGACCGCCGCATTGAGGTGATAAAGGGACTCCCGAATGACCTGGGGACCGAGATCCTTGGTGATGAAAACGATTTTTGATCGATGGTCATCACTGGGCCAGGCCGGAAGCGATGCGGGCGGATGGAAAACATGCTGGACGGCGTGAATGGCGACCGGGGCGTCTTCACCGACAAGGTTCAGGATGCCCTTGACGCGCAAAAGGCTTTCGCCGCGCATCTGGGTAAAAATCTCGGCCCAGGTGACAAAGGCATCCCAATGCAGCGGTTCGTCAAAGGTGATGCAGAATGACTGAATGTGGTCGTCATGGCGGTTCACATCGTGGTCGTGATTGTGGTCGTGACTGTGGCCGTGATGATCGTGACCGTGGTCATGTGCATCATCGCGGGAATGGCTGTGATCGTGGCTGTGATCGTGGCGGTCATGGGCCTCATCCCCGTGATGGTCATAGGCCTCGTCACGCAGCCATTTTTGCACATCCATGCTTTTGGTTTCGGGATCATAAAGGCCGGCATTGAACAGTTTGGATACCGCGATATCGCCATTGATCACCTGATAGATCGGGGCGGCGGGGTTCAGGGCACGCAGGCGGGCTTCAAGGGCGGTGCGCGTCGTATCATCGGCCAGATCGGATTTGGTCATCAGGATACGGTCGGCGACTGCGGCCTGTTTGACGCTTTCGGGGTGCTGGTCAAGCTGCCCGGACCCATGGATGGCATCCACGGTGGTCACAACGCTATCAAGACGGAACTTGGTGGTCAGCAGCGGATCGGTCATCAGCGTATGAAGGATCGGTGCCGGGTCGGCAAGCCCCGTGGTTTCAATGATCACCCGGTCAAAGGCCGGGATTTCACCGCGCGTGCGTTTGACAAACAGATCGCGCAGACCCGAAATCAGATCGCCGCGCACCGAACAGCAAATGCAGCCGGAATTCAGCAACACCACATCTTCGGAGACTTCGCGCACCAAAAGGTGATCAAGCCCGATTTCGCCAAATTCATTGATCAGGACGGCTGTACTGTCCATGCCGTCCTGGGTCAGAAGGGCATTCAGAAGGGTGGTCTTGCCGCTACCCAGAAAGCCGGTAATGACGGTGGTGGCAATGCGTTCAAACTGTTCGTCGGAAATGGCCATGTCGTATATGTCTTGTTTTCTGTCTTATTTCTTGCCGTACAATTCATCGACCGAGACTTCCGGTTCGGAAATCACGACTTCCTGTCCATCGCGGGCGGCGAAATAAAAACAGTTGCGACGTCCCGTGTGGCAGGCAACGCCAAGCTGGTCGACCTGTACCAAGACGGTGTCCTGATCGCAGTCATAGCGGAAATCGACAAGTTTCTGCACCTGGCCGGAGCTTTCACCCTTGCGCCAGAGCTTGCCGCGCGATCGCGAGAAATAGCATACCCGACCGGTTTCAAGGGTTTCAAGCACCGCATCACGGTTCATCCAGGCCATCATCAGGACTTCACCCGTGTCATGCTGCTGGGCGATTGCCGGGATCAGGCCGTTTTCATTGAATTTGAGTTTATCGGCAATTTGCGGGTTGGCAGCCGTCATGGGGATGCTCCGGTCGATGAAGGTTGACTTTTTATGTTCGGCACGTCAGAAAATGATATATTATAACATTTCATCAGATGCCATGGCTTTTTGGCGCTTTTGGGAAATCAATTGGATCAAAAGCGTTCAGCCAGCGAGACGAGATATCCAGATATGAGCGATCTTTTCCCGAAAAAGGGCCACGATCACGACAGATGTGTGCATAGCGCACTTGCGCAGGCCGAAAAAGTCTGTGATGCGGAAAATGCACGCTTTACCGATATGCGCCGCAAGGTCTTTACCCTGATCTGGCAGTCGCACAAGGCCGTGACGGCTTATGAGCTACTTGATGCGCTGACTGCCGAAGGGCAGCGCGTGCAGCCGCCAACGGTCTATCGGGCGCTGGAATTCCTGACCGAACTTGGTCTGGTGCATCGGATTGAATCGCTTAATGCCTATTTCGGCTGTGATCGGCCCGATTGTGAACATCTGGGGCAGTATTTCATCTGTACCGATTGTGGCCGTGTGGCCGAGGCCGTGAATGAAGACATGAGCAATGCCGTGCGCAAGGCCGCACGTGGTGTAGGGTTCACCATCGAAGCAACCACGGTCGAGATCAAGGGGCTGTGCCATGACTGCGCCACTCATTGAGGGGCGGGGGCTTACCCTGTCATTCGGGGGCGAGCGGGTTCTCGATCAGGTATCAATCTCCATCCGTGCAGGCGAAATCATTACCCTGATCGGGCCAAATGGTGCGGGCAAATCGACATTGGTCAAAACATTGCTGGGCTTGCAAAAGCCCGATAGCGGTGATGTCATCCGCAAACCGGGCCTTCGGGTGGGTTATGTTCCTCAGAAGCTTGCAATTGATCAGGTTTTACCGCTGACAGTGAAGCGTTTTCTGACCCTGACCCGGTCGGCAAGCCGTTCAGATTGTGAACAGGTCCTGGCACAGGTCGGTGCCAGCCATGTGATTGATGCGCAAATGAGCAGCCTTTCCGGTGGCGAGGCGCAGCGTGTGATGCTGGCGCGGACCCTTTTGCTGCGTCCTGAATTGCTGGTACTTGATGAACCGACGCAGGGTGTCGATGTCAGCGGGCAGGCCGATTTGTATCGTCTGATTGATGAAATCCGCCGCGAACTTGATTGCGCGGTTCTGATGATTTCGCATGATTTGCATCTGGTGATGGCCAAAACCGATCAGGTGGTCTGTTTTAACCGTCATGTCTGTTGTTCGGGGCAGCCCGAAACCGTGCGCCAGCATCCGGAATACCGGTCGCTGTTTGGTGTGCGCGAAGCCGATGCAATCGGTATCTATACCCATGAACATGATCATGAACATGATCTTTCCGGACATGTTGTTGGCGGATGCGGGCATGACCATTCGCATGACCATTCCCATCACCATCACGACGACCATCGACACCACCACCATCATGGCGATGCACATGCGCACAAAGAGGCAGACACAGCAAAATGATCGATGATTTCCTTTTGCGGGCCATTGTTGGCGGGGTTCTTCTGGCCTGTGTTTGCGGTCCGTTCGGGGCGTTTATCGTCTGGCGGCGCATGGCGTTCTTTGGCGATATGCTGGCCCATTCGGCGTTGCTCGGGGTTGCGCTTGGCCTTCTGATCGGGGTGGATGTGCGGCTTGGCATGATTGCTACCTGTCTTGCCAGTGCACTGCTTCTGGCCTATGGACAGCGGCAATCAAAGATCGGCAGTGACACGGTTCTGGGCATGCTGGCCCATTCGACATTGGCGCTGGGCATGGTGGCGCTGGCCTTTGTCCAGGGTGTTGCCGTCGATATCATGGCCTATCTGTTTGGCGATATCCTTGCCATTACCATGGGCGATATCTGGCTTATGGCCGGTGGCGGGGCATTTGCCATTGCCGGTCTGATCTGGATGTGGCGGCCGTTGCTGGCATTGACAGTCAGTCCCGAAATTGCCGCGGCCGAAAGCATTCCGGTCGAACGGCTGCGCCTGATTTTCATGTTGCTGATGGCGCTTGTCATCGGTTTGGCGATCAAGATTGTCGGGGTGTTGCTGATCACGGCCCTTCTGATTGTCCCGGCCGCCAGTGCGCGGTTCTTTGCCAGAACACCGGAACAGATGGCGATTGGAGCGGCATTGTTTGGTACGGGTGCGGTTCTGGCGGGGATTGCCATGTCATGGCATGTGGATACGCCTGCGGGGCCCAGCATCGTTATTTCAGCGGCAGGTTTATTTGTGATCAGTTCAATCGTGATGATGGGGTTGCGGCGTTCCTGAAATGCCATACCCGACAGAATTGGTTTTAAAGAAAACGGCGCGGAAGTTACCGCGCCGTTTGTTGTTTGGGGCAAACTTGCTTCAGGCGGATTTCAAGCGTTCGAACCCGGCTTCAAGATCGGCAATCAGATCATCAGGATCTTCCAGACCGATATGAAGGCGGATCAGTTGGCCGTCTTCGTCCCATTTGGTGGCGGTGCGGATTTTGGTCGGGTCCGATGGCAGGATCAGGCTTTCAAATCCGCCCCAGCTAAAGCCCATGCCAAACAGTTCCATATGATCGACCATATTGGCCAGTTGCGGCTTGGAAACCGGTTTCATCACAAAGGAAAACAGGCCGCAGGCGCCCGAAAAGTCGCGTTTCCAGATGGCATAGCCCGGATCATCGGGCAGGGCCGGGTGCAGAACGCGTTTGACTTCGGGGCGTGACTGCAACCAGTTGGCGACTTTAAGACCGCTTTGATGATGCTGTTTCATGCGCACCCCAAGGGTGCGAAGACCGCGCTGTGCCAGATAGCAGTCATCAGGGCCAATCGCGTCACCGGAAATGATGATCTGTTTTTTGATGGTCAGAAGGTCTTCTTCGGTGGCGGTCGTAATGGTGCCCATCATGACATCCGAATGACCGACGATATATTTGGTGCCGGCCTGAACCGAAACATCGACCCCCAGTTCAAACGGACGGCACAGGATCGGAGACGCCCAGGTGTTATCAAGCAGCACCTTGACGCCGCGCGCATGAGCGGCATCGGCAATCGCCGGAATGTCCTGCATCTCGAAAGTCAGGGAGCCGGGGCTTTCACACCAGACAAGCGCGGTATTGTCGCGGATCAGACCGGCAATATCCGCCCCGATGGTCGGGTCATAATATTCGGTTTCAACCCCGAACTTCTTAAGGAAGGTATTGCACAGATTGCGAGTCGGATAATAGGTGCTGTCAGTGACCAGAATATGATCGCCCGGTTTGACAAAGGCCAAAATCGAATTGGTGATGGCCGCAACACCCGATGACACACAAAGCGTGCCAAAGCCGCCTTCGAGTTCGGCAACCGCTTCTTCGAGCAGGAAGCGGGTCGGGGTGCCGTGACGGCCATAGGTGACTTTGCCCGGTGCAGACGCACCTGCCTTTTCCAGTTCGGCAAGGCTGTCAAACAGGATGGTCGATGCGTGCAATACAGGCGGGTTGACCACGCCGTGATACTGACTGGACCGGCGTCCGGCGTGAACCAGTCGGGTTGCCGTTTTTTTGGGGCTTTTGGCGGACATTGGTGGTGCATCTCCTTGATCGTCTGTCTGGCACATGGTCGTTTCATGCCGCTTTATTAGGGTTAAGACAAACCATCTTGGCGGGCGTCCTTCAAGGATTTTTGCGCAAAAGTCATTGTGAAATCAGTGATCCGGGTTATTTCTGTCAAATGCCCTGTTCGGGAAATCCTTCTGCCGGGGCATCAAATAACGATTTCAAATGGGGGCCCCGTGATCGATCTTCAGGATTTCCGTGCTGCGCGCCGCGCAATTTCAGATCATATGCGTTTGACGCCGGTTTTCGCGGCCGGAAGCTTTGCCGACAATGCGGCTTTTGGCGGTGTTAAACATATGCCGGAGCTGTTCCTGAAGCTTGAAAACATGCAGGTCACCGGTTCTTTCAAGGCGCGTGGCGCCATGAATGCGGCACTCGCCCTTGATGCCGAAAAAAGATCGGTCGGACTTTGTACGGCATCGGGTGGTAATCATGGCATGGGGGTGATCCATGCGGCGCGGACCCTTGGTGTGCCGGTCAAAATCTTTTTGCCAACCAATACCCCGAAGCCGAAAGTCGAAAAGCTGCGTGCACAGGGCGTTGATGTTGCCCTGATCGGGGCGGTCTGGGATGACGCCAACCGGGCCGCAATGGATCATGCGCGTGAAAGCGGCATGGCCTATATCCATCCCTTTGCCGATCCCAAGGTAATTGCAGGGCAGGGCACCATCGCGCTGGAGCTTCTCGAGCAGCAACCTGATCTTGATACGCTAGTTGTCGCAATTGGCGGCGGCGGGCTGATTTCCGGTGTGGCAACGGCGGCGCGCCTGTTGCGGCCATCGATCCGGGTGATCGGGGTGGAACCCACCGGGGCTGCCACCCTGTTTGAAAGCATCAAGGCCAACGAAGTCGTGACCTTGCCAAGCGTGAACACAGCGGCCACCAGTCTGGCGCCGCGTCAGTCATCGGCACTGAATATCGACCTGATTGGCAAGAATGTCGATCGCATCGCCCTTGTCAGTGACGAGGAAATGCAAAAGGCGGCAAGCTGGCTTTGGAAGGATTTGGGGATCGCAGTCGAACTTTCGGCTGCTGCCGGGATTGCCGCGATCATGACGGACCGTCTGGGGGTGGATGATCCGGGCAGGGTTGGTGTGATCATCTGTGGCACCGGAACCGACGGCATCAAATAGGGCGAAATCGCCATAGGCTGATCATGCGACGGGCAGGGTGTATCCTTGCGCGTTTTTGTTTGTGTGTTGGGCAAATAAAAAGGGATGAAACCGTTGGGCTTCATCCCTTTTTAAACCAGACGCCATCTGAAATCAGGTGGCGCGGAATTTTGTAGCGTCGCAAACCGCCAAAGAGCAGGAGCTCTCCGGGACGGAATTACATCTTCGGCTCGACCACCTGACGACCACGGTACATACCGGTGTTCGGGTCAATGTGGTGCGGGCGATGCAGTTCGCCGGTCTCTTTGTCTTCGCGGTACGAGCCCTTGGCGAGCTTGTCATGCGAGCGACGCATGCCCTGACGGGACTTGGTCACTTTTTTCTTTGGCACTGCCATGGGTCATCATCCTCTGGCTTGGGTAAACTCAGGCGCGCTTGTTACCTTGCGCGGTCGGGAAAGTCAACGACCAAAGTTCCAGAATCTGCATTATTTGCATTTTCCGGCCCACTTCCGGTATCAGGCGCGTCACCACCAGATTGGCCATCACGATCAACATGATGATCAATATGCGGGATCAGCCCGACATCGCGCGGATCGTCAACAATATCCGTTCGCTGGTCGTATACAACAAAGCCTGCCTTTTGGTAAGCCCCCAATGCACTTGGATGATCAAGTGTGCAGGTATTTACGATAATCCGCGATGGTTTGAGGCTCCAGGCCGTGTCAATCGCCCAGTCCAGCAAGTATTTGCCAAAGCCTTTGCCGATGAATTCCGGGATCAGGCCCATATAATGAAGGTCAATGACCCCGTCATTTTCAAGGCCGGTCAGATCAAGCTCGCAATAGCCGGCCGGCACACCGGCGACATACAGCACATACACATGGGTATGCGGGCTTGCCAGGATCGGGGCCAGTTCATCATCGCTCATCAGGCGGCGTTGCCACCACAACCACGGTTCACCGACCGTATTATAAAGGTAGCGGTAAAATGACAATGTGGGGTCTTCGGCCCGGATGACCGCGACCTTGCCCGGCGGGATGATTGCCGGCGGGCGGTCAGGCGGGCTTTGCATTTCAAGGAAGCTTACAACAACTTCCAGCTTGCGCGGATTGGATGGGGTCATTGGTCTAAACTCTTGCGCATGATCATGTTTTGACTGTTGTCCGTTGTTTCCGGACGGGTGGCGTTGTCATGCCAGTCATAGCCGAGTTTGGCGTAAAAATCACCCGCTGTGGCATTTTCGATGGTGACGCGGACTTCTGACAGGCCGCTGGCGCGCAGGATATCTTCGGCCAGGGTGACAAGTTCGCGCCCGATGCCAAGATTCTGCGCATCCGCTGCAATGGCCAGATAATGGATCCAGCCATGAAATTCATCATGACCGGTCATCATGGTGGCGATGATCTGGCGGGTTGACGGGTGGCGGGCGATGATCAGACTGCCATGATCGGCATTGATGCAGTTCTCGATATCTTGCCTGGCGTCGCGAATGGCAGGGATCAGGCCGGTTGCAATCCACAATGTGGTAATTGCGGCGATATCGTCGCGGGTCGGGGATTTAAGCTGCTCAAGAATGATGCCTGCTTCGTCACCGGGTGTTTTCCGATCGGGGTCAGGAAAACCGGAACCAAATTGTGACGCAGCAGGCATATCAAACTCTCGATGCTTTAAATCTCGATACTTTAAATATGTGATCAACCCGACTGGTCGGGTTTGACCGGGCTGCAATCATGCAGGGCCAGTGGCAACCGGGCTGTCTTCGGTGGTGGCCCATTGCGCCCAGGAGCCGTCAAATACCGCGACCTGTTTGTTGGCAGCAATATAGGCACCCATGGCAAGAACGCAGGCGGTGACACCCGATCCGCAGGTGGTAACGATCGGCTTTTCCAGATCAACACCGGCATCTTCGAAGGCAGCGCGGATTTCGGCGGCATCCTTAAAGGTGCCATCCGCATTCAACAGCACATTGAAGGGCAGGTTGAAGGAGCCCGGAACATGGCCCGATTTGCCCCACGGGTCGGCAACTTCGCCGCGGAACCGTTCGCCCGCACGGGCATCGACAAGCTGTTCACGCTTTGTCGTGACGTTTGACATCACCTGATCAATTTCACGCAACAGGAAGCTGTTGGCGCGTGCGGTAAAATGACGTTCGCGCGGCGGCGTTGGTGCATCGGTCACGGGATGGCCTTCGGCCAGCCATTTCGGCAGGCCGCCATCCAGAACAACCACGTCATTATGGCCAAAGTGACGCAGCATCCACCAGGCCCGGCAAGCAGCAAGGGCAGAACCGGTTTGACCGTAAATAACGATCCGCACGCCGTCGCCAAGGCCAAGTTTGCGGACCTTGGCCGAAAACTTGATGGCATCAGGCATCATGTGCGGCAGTGGTGCACTGTCGTCAGCGGCAATTTCATCAATATCAAAAAAGACGGCGCCTGGAATGTGTTGGGCGTCATAAATTTCGCGGGCATTTTTATTGTCGGCTGGCATGTACCAGCTTGCATCCACGACGCGCACATCTGGTGCGTCGAGGTGATCCGCCAGCCACTGGGTGGAAACCAGGGCGTCAGCCACATGGGCGGAAAGTGGGTTATTCATGGACAAGCTCCGGTTGGCAATGTGGTGGGTATTGCACGATCCCGGTTGGTCCCGGGATCATTATGTTATGGGGTCCTGATGGTCTTTTGTGACTTCTTGTCGTTAAAATTCTAATGGCAAATTTGTAATGGCAGGAATGGCAACTGGCAACCGGCAGTCCTGCACCTTGGCGTGATTTTCGCCAAACTGTTGCCCTGATGCGCTCAATGATCCGATATTGTTGATGTCAGCTGGCGAAAACGATGTTGATCCGCCGGTTCTGACGGCCTTTCTTTTCGATCTTTGCCACAGAAACCGGGCCGATTTCGCCGGTTTTGCGCACATGGGTGCCGCCACACGGCTGAAAATCGATGCCTTCGATTGTAACAGTGCGGATCGAATTGCCATCCATGGGTGGTTGAACCGACATGGTGCGGACAAGTTCCGGGTTGGCTTTAAGTTCGGCCACACTGATTTCACCGTCATAGACATCGGCATCGCGGGCAATCAGTTCGTTCAGTTTCTCGGTGATTTCATCCTTGTCGAGTGCGCTGTCGGGCAGATTGAAATCAAGGCGTGCCTTATGTGCT
The DNA here is from genome assembly GCF_001613785.1 of Thalassospira sp. MCCC 1A02491. Classification (NCBI taxonomy): domain Bacteria; kingdom Pseudomonadati; phylum Pseudomonadota; class Alphaproteobacteria; order Rhodospirillales; family Thalassospiraceae; genus Thalassospira; species Thalassospira sp. MCCC 1A02491. Next base: position 95,597 of record NZ_LPVX01000030.1, read on the forward strand.
GCGATATTGCCACCCGTAACGTCGCCTTCGATCACGGCACATAAAAGATGCAGGCAGGTGTGAAAGCGCATCAGTTTATGGCGGTGATCCCAATCAAGTTCCGCTGTGACGGCGTCACCAACGCCCGGAAGCGGATGGTTTTCATCGATGATGTGCAGGATGCGACCTGTTTCGCGATCCTTGACGGTGGTAACGACCGGAAGAAAATCACCCGATGCGGTTTTCAAGGTGCCGATATCGCCAGTCTGGCCGCCTGCGGTGGCATAGAAAACGGTCTGATCAAGTTCGATGCCGCGATCCGAAATACTTTGGATGGTGGCATCACAACTTCTGGCATAGGCATCTTCGCGAAACAAAAGGCGTGTCATGGTCTCGATCCCCTGGTGGTGGCGTTTCTGTGCCGATCTGCTTACGGGCGGGGCAATTTCATGCACGAGATTGCGCATGGGAAATCGCACCAGGCTGTGCCGGTCGACAATTTTGGCATGGTGGGCAATCGGCGGGGGTGTTGTCGAGATCAAATTTGCCAGACCGGATTTTCTGAGATGTAGTGATTGTTACGTAAAATAAAGATCAAAGGTTGCAATTTATACATTTTGTATGATATCTGGTTGGGTAAATCAGGAGTGGCAGCAACCTTGGCAGCAATAATTCACGTCAAACTTACGGGCGAGGGCGATTTCGGACCGGTGGATCTTGAATGTGCGATCCCGCCGGCACGGTTGCCTGTGGTCATGGCGGCCCTGTTCGGGCAGCCGGCACCGGCAATGGCGTCGACCGTACCCGGGATGCCCGCGGCGGCGCAGGGGATGACTGCGCCGGGTTCAATGGCAACCTCACCGGCAGCCCGGGTGGGGTCGGCTTCGGGGGCTGTTCCTGTTCCGGGATCCGCGTCGGGGACCGCTGCGGCATCCGCGCCGGTGTCCACTCCGGGGGTGGATTTTGCGCATTCCGGCAATGCTCGGCACGACGGTATTCCTGCCGGTTCTGATGGCGCATCCTTTGCTGATGGTGCATTCCCGGCCGGAACGAACGGGGCATCTGGTTCCCTTGCAACTAATCCCCAAGCTGCTGATCCGGCATCGGTTGTGGTGGACGAGTATGGCGATCACCAGCAGTCTGACCGGTTTGATGCCGGTTACAGGCTTGTGGCGTCGATGGATATTGATCCCGGTGCATTCATTACCAGTTTCATGGGGGCGCTTGGGGATCTGGTCGGGCGTCTGCAACCGCGCGGTTTTGCCGAAACCATTCTGATTGCGGCGATCTGGCTGCATTATCGCGAAGGACGGGCCATTGTGACGCGCGATGATATTCGCCGTGTCTTGCGGCGTCAGGAACATCTTCGCATGCCGCGAAATTTCAGCCGCGATTTTCATGTCGCTGTGACGCGTGGTTATCTTGATCCGGTGGAAGGTGACGACGGTTTTGCTGTCTCAAGGGCTGGATATCAGTGGTTTCAAACGGAATGTCGAAAATGATACAAAATGTCGATAAATGTATTGACTATATGTATGGGTGATGTATCGTTTTTGCATTGGGACAGATAAAAACGGGTGGGACCAACAATGCGTGAATGGGAAGTCAGAACAAGCTGTCGTGTCTGGCGCGGGCGATATGTTATCCGCGGGGATGTTGACCGGATTGCCAACGACATTGTCGAACTTCAGCAAAACCGTTTCCCGGGTCTGGAAACCAGCAAGGTGTCGCTTCGGGTTGTGACCATGGCGGTCATGTCGGTTCTGGCCGAAGAATGCTGTGAAGACGGGGTGACGGCGGCCGAACTTTCATTTCTTTTGACCACCTGCCTTGGGATGCCGATTTCACCGGCCCGGATTGAAAAGGAAATGGAAGGCCTTTCTGGCCTTGTCTGGACCGGGGAGTGGGGTGGTGAGACCCTTTATGTCATGGAAAAGCGCGGTCTGCGCTTCTTTGAAAGCGCACGCGATCTGGCGCTGACGGAAAATGGAAATCTCAGCCAGGATGATCTGAGTGCGGTTCAGGCCGCCGAAAAGTCGGACGACGTCGCACGCAAACCGATGATCAGTGCAACCATGATGAACAACAATCCGGCCCTGCATGCGCGCTATCGCGTTGTCAGCTAAGACTGGTTGTCAGCTAAGGCTGGCGACACAGGACACTCCGTCGGTTTCATCAGGTAATCACGCACCCGCCATCCTTTGGCGGGTGTTTCTGTTTCGGGGCGTGTTGCAAAACACGCTTGACCGATCCGGATTTGCGCCATATGCATTTGGGCATGGAAAACGTATTTGCACAGTTCAACTCGTATTATCCGCTGCACACATAGTGCGGCGCCTGTTGACGTGTTTTTATAAAACCAAGACCGGCTGCCCCAGGGCGGCCTTTGTTTTTTCCATAAACCGGTTTGCCCGAGGTGGCCCCACCATCAAGGAAAACCGACATGACGATATCCCAACCTGTTGACCAACCAGCCGCCCCGCAAAATGCCAGCGAAGTAACCCAGAACGGTTTTGCATCCGATGTGTTGCTTGCGCTGCATGCGCGTGGTTTCATCCATCAATGCACGTCCTTTGCCGGGCTGGATCGTATTCTTGCCGGTGAAGAGGCCGTGCCGGTTTACATCGGGTTTGATGCCACTGCTGATAGCCTGCATGTCGGGCATCTGTTGCCGATCATGACATTGCGCTGGTTGCAGCGCCACGGTCACAAACCGATTGTGCTGGTGGGTGGTGGTACGACCCGCATCGGCGATCCCAGTTTCCGGTCCGAAGCCCGCCCGATCCTGAGCGACGAACAGATTGCGGCAAACATCAATGGCATTCGCAAGGTGTTCGGCCGGTTCCTGCGTTTCGGGGACGGTCCGAGCGATGCGGTTCTGGTCAATAATGCCGACTGGCTTGATCAGCTTGGCTATGTCGATCTTTTGCGTGATATCGGGCGGCATTTTTCGGTCAACCGGATGCTGTCCTTTGACTCGGTGAAATCAAGGCTCGAACGGCAGGAAAGCCTCAGCTTCCTTGAATTCAACTACATGATCTTGCAGGCGTTCGATTTCCTTGAACTGTCGCGTCGTTTCGGATGCCGGGCCCAGATGGGCGGGGGCGATCAATGGGCCAATATCATCAATGGTGTTGATCTGGTGCGCCGGGTTGATGGCAATGAGGTGTTTGGCATGACCGCACCGCTTCTGACCACCGCATCAGGTGTAAAGATGGGCAAAACTGCCGCCGGGGCCGTGTGGCTGAATGCCGATCGGTGGAGTGCCTTTGACTACTGGCAGTTCTGGCGCAATTGCGAGGATGGGGATGTTGGTCGTTTCCTGCGGCTGTTCACCGATCTGCCATTGCTTGATATCGAACAGCTTGAACAGCTTTCAGGCGCAGCAATCAACGAATCCAAGATCGTGTTGGCCGATGAGGCGACCCGTCTGGCCCATGGCGAATTTGAACTCGAAGCCGTGAAATCCGCCGCCAACGGGGTGTTTGGTGCGAATGGCGATCTTAACGGCCTGCCGACGCTGGAATTCACCGCCCATGCGCTTAAGGACGGCATCGGGATCTTAGCCCTGATTGTCATGGCCGGATTTGCCAAAACCAACAGCGAAGCCCGCCGTCTTGTCGAAGGCGGGGCAGTGCGGATTGATGACAAGCAAATCACAGACCCGGAACATCACATCCTGAATTACGCGTTTGATGATTGGGCGTTATTGCAGCTTTCCGTTGGCAAGAAACGCCATGCCGCGATCAAGCGCGTTGGATAACGGGGATGCGATGAACGTGCGATATATCACGGGCAGGTGTCAGAACAGCGACATCTGCCCGTCTGCGCTGGGGCGTTTGAACCCACTGCAATCAAGGTCCAGTGACCGGCCGGTAAGTCCATATTTCTTGCGGGCCAGGGCAAATCGATGGGCAATCAGATCCGCGACCGGGCCGGTGCCGCGCATGCGGTTGCCAAATTCCGACTGATATCGTTCGCCGCCGCGCATTTGACGGATCAGCGACATGACCTTGTCCTTGCGGTTCGGGTAATGGGCACTCAGCCATTCTTCAAACAGATCGGCGATTTCAAGCGGCAGGCGCAGGACGATATGGCTGATTGATGATGCGCCTGCATCGGCACAGGCCGCGGCGATTTTTTCGATTTCCATATCATTAAGCCCGGGAATGATCGGGGCGGCCAGACCGGTGACGGGGATGCCCGCATCCGAAAGCTTTCGGATGGCCTCAAGCCGGCGATGCGGGGCCGATGCGCGCGGTTCCAGCAAATTGGACAGCCGGTGATCAAGGCTCGTGACCGATACCGCGACCGACGCACGGTTCAGGGCCGCCATCGGTGCAATCAGATCAATGTCGCGCGTCACCAGCGCGCTTTTGGTGATCAGCGAAAAAGGATGCTGACAATCGGCCAGTACGCGGATGATATCGCGGGTCAGTTTCTTGTCGCGATCAACCGGCTGATAGGGATCGGTGCTGGTGCCGATCACAATTGGGGCAGGGGCATAGGACCTGCTTGCCAGTTGTTTGCGCAGAAGGGTCGGGGCGTCGGGCTTCCAGAACAGTCTGGTTTCGAAATCCAGTCCCGGTGACAGACCAAGATAGGCATGGGTCGGTCGAGCAAAGCAATAGATGCAGCCATGTTCACAACCGCGATAGGGATTGATCGAGCGGTCAAAGGGTACATCAGGACTTTGGTTCTTGGTGATGACAGAACGCGCACCATCAATACCCAGCGTGGTCGCAATGCGGGGCGGTTGCTGGTCATCAAGCAACTGGCTGATCCAGCCGTCATCAACCGCCTGATGGATATGGCGTTCAAATCGACCATCAATATTTGATATCGCCCCGCGTCCCTTTTGCATACGGGGCGGAAGAAAATCATCATCATGATCCGGGGCGGTCCAGCCATCACCGGAAACCGGGCAGGGTGTTTGTGGGGTTCTATGGCTTGGTGTGTTTTGCATTCGAGTAGAATATAGAACAAAACGAGAACAATCAAGCGTGCAAAATACCCGGCCAAAGTCATTGTCCGGGTAAACCTGGGCGTCGTGGTGCGCGGAACCTGAAACTGGTCCCGGCAATCCATGGCGTTGGATTGCCGGGACCACATTGTTTAACAGCTTGTCCCGTTGGTGAACGAGATGGTGGAACCATCCGAGGAGGCACCACTACATTGGTTCGTGTTGCCGGTATTGTTGGAACCCGATACCGTATTGTTGGTGGAGCCGGCGCCATATCCAACAAGATTGTTCGAGCTGCCATTTGTAACAGTAACCGAGTTGTCCGAAAACGTGGTGCTGCTTGAGTTGCCAGCCCCGCTGTCGCCAAGCAAAAGGCCAAAGGTTGCCGCTGTGCCGCTGGTTACCTTGGCGCTTATGGCGTTATTGCGAATTTTGACATTGCTTGACCCGCCATTTACCCAAATGCCGACGGCTTCTTGGTTGTTGGCGGTGATGTTGAAGGTGTTGCCGGTAATCTCGACATTGGTGGCGCCGTCTACTTGAACAGCGACCGGATCAAGGCCCGCGTTTGTCGTCATATTGATGGTCACACCGACAAGGCGGCTGTTATTGCCCATGGAAATTGCCGTGTTTCGACCGTTGAGTGTTGCGGGGGCGACATCGGTGGTTATGGATGCGCCCGGTGTTTCAATGGTGACTGTGCGGCCCGACGGGGTTTGAATTTGGAGCAGGCCCTTGCCCATCAGGGTCTGACCATCCTTAAGGTCAATCACGCTGTTTGCACCGGTGAAGGTACCAGACAGGATAATGGTGGCGTTGTTGGCAGCTCCGCTTACAACGTTATCAAGATTGCTTCCGATGGTCGTATCTGACGATGCCAAAACGACATCATTGCCATCACCGGTCTTGGTGATTGTTTCAGGCGCACCAAAAGCACCAGCCTGGGCGACGATATCAACGTCACGGATAATGGGGTCTGTCATACGACGTTCCATGGCATTGAGCTTTGGCCGGTTGCGGTTGGATTTCTCGCCAAAATTCTGCAACGGAATACGAAGGCGGAACAAGGCAAAGCTTTGGGTACCACGCGGATCGTCATGCTGGATTTCCGCACCGATCGACAGACGCGATCCGGCCCAGAGAAAAGGCGTTTCATCAAAGGTCAGATCAAAACGCCCACGCGGGCCCTGGACGGTTTTGGCAATATCATCGGTAAAACGATAACCACCCCCATAAATGCGAAGCTGCTGATTGGCATCGTCCTCAAAGATCGGTACTCGCCAGCCGATTTCTGCATCAAAGCCTTTCATGGCGCGTTCTATACCTGCACGATAGACAAGGCTGGCACCGGTAAAGTCGGCTGTTGCCACTTCATCTGCATATTGTTCGGTCCGCCCGAAAGGCAGATAGGTATTAGCACGCAGATCCCAGTCAAACGACAAGGCTTCCAGGCCAAGGGTCGCCTGGTTGAAGCTGTTCCCATAGGGGCTTTTGCGATGATCGAAATAGCCATAGCCACCGATGTTCCAGCCGCTATCTAACATTTCGCGCAGCGCGAGGCCGAAGTTGCCTTCGCGGCTGTCATTGTCATCCATGCGGGCGCGGAAGCTGCCAAACAGCAGGGTGTCGTCATCTTGCCAAAGCGGCAGGAAAAGGTCAGTTTCTCCGAGGCTTCGTTTTGTGCCCGGTTTTCCTTCAAGGTCGATATGGGGCTGCCATTTGTCGCCGACGGTATAATTCTGTGCCTGTGCAGTCGTTTGAATGGCAGGTGTGAGCAGGGTGGAAAAGCCCAGAATCGCACCGATGAAAAATGGTCTCATATGTTTGCCGCAACTTGTTGTTGGTGTCACCAGTGGCACGAACCGGCTTTGTTTCTGAGACGACAAAAATTAAGAGCTATTTCCGGTGCTTGGATTACTTTCCTAGCGTGCCGGGTCAAATTTATTAGAACAACTCGGAGTTGTCACTGCCAAAAATGATACGTATTTTTACGAATTAAAATAATGTTTTACTAATTTAGTTTATTTTTATTTTGTCCATTATTTGAACTGTTTCGCAGAAAAGGCATGAAGTTCTTTTGTGGCGGTTATCAATCAGTGGTGGTAAATGATTTGCTACTAATTTTTCCTGTGTGAAAAGGTCGTTCCATGGATTGGACGCATATTTTAAGTTTTGCACTTGTTACATCTTTGCTTGTGATGTCACCCGGGCCCAACGGGGTGCTGGTCGCCAAAACGGTTCCGACATCGGGGCGTGCTGCCGGATTTGCCAATGTCGCCGGATTTGTCACGGCGTTTTACATTCACGGCACCTTATCGATATTGGGTATTTCGGTCATTCTGGTGCAATCGGCACAGGCTTTCATGATCGTCAAGCTGTTGGGGGCGGCGTATCTGTGCTGGGTCGGGTTCAAGGCGCTGCGCGAAGCCTGGCGCGGGGTGAAAACGGTGCGGCCTGTCACGCCGGCAAAACGCAAGCGGACCCTGATCATGGCGTTTGGTGAAGGGTTCCTGACCAATGCGCTGAACCCGAAAGTGTCGATTTTCTATCTTGCGGCATTTCCGCAATTCATTCCGACCGGTGAAGGGGCGGTTTCAGCAGCCTTCATGCTGGTCTGTGTCCATGCGGCGATCAATGCCGTCTGGTTCGGGGCGATTATTCTGCTTCTGGCCAAACTGACCCGTTTTGCCGGGAGTGGCCGTTTTCAGCGGGTGCTCAAGGCAACCACGGGGGCGGTATTCATCGCATTTGGGGTAAAGCTGGCGACATTCCGCCCATAAGAACGGATGCAGTTGCAATTCTGACCCGCCGGTTTTAAATCGGCGGGTTTGTTATTTGCGCACAATGATCAGGGCCATGACCGCGCAGATCAGGGCAAACAGGATGTCGCTGGCAGCGATGCTGCCAATAACCATTGCCTCGAAGCTGGCAACCGGAAGAATGATTGATGCCAGAACCAGAAAGACCGGGTTAAACAGTTTCTGTTTCATGTCATGCGCCCCCGTACATGGTGGTAATCAGCAATATTCCAAGCGCCATAAACCCGCAAAGCGCGGTCAGGATCACCCCGGTTTTAAGGACAACCGACAACACCGGGCCTTCCTTGCCAGACAGGCCAACAGTTGAGCAGCCAACAAGAATTTTGGAAGGTGCCAGCATGCTGCCAAGCGACGCCCCGGTGGCCTGGGCGGCAAGGATCAGGGCAGTGGAAAGCCCCGAAAGTTCGGCGGTATGACGCTGGAACATGCCAAACACCACGTTGGAATTGTTGGTGCTGCCGGTCATGAAGGCACCAAGCGCGCCGATTGCCGGTGAAATCACCGGATAGGCGATGGCAAAGGCACCGGAAAAGATCGCGGCACCACCTTCGGCAAGGGCATAGGTCATGCCCGCATGATCCATGATGATGGCAAGTCCAATAACCGGCACCATGCCAATACTGGTCGGAAGGCCGCTTTTGAGCGTGCGTTGCCAGATCCGCTTGCCAATCCCGTCATCATAGCGACCGCGCAATTTGAAAAAGGCAAAGCTTATGGCCGCGGTATAAAGCAGAAGCGCACCCGGATGGCCGAAAATGGCAATCGCCTTGGCACTTTCCGCACCAATGACCCAGCCAAGCGAAGTCGATGTTTCCGGGAAATCAAGGGTGAAGCGGACTTTGCCCAGGAAGTCCTCAACCCCCGGCGCAAAGGTTGCCACGGTCACCAGCACGATAAAGACCAGATAAGGTGTCAATGCCTCGATCAATGGCATGTGGGCATGATCATCATGGACCTGTTCGGCGACATCATCGGGATGGGATTTCCAGAACCGGGTGACGATGATCGATGTTACAAGCCCCGCAATCCCGCCGGTCAATCCGCCAAGCGTCCAGACACCGTAATTGGCCATGCAATATTGCACGACGCCCATCACGCCCGAAATCAGAACCAGCGGGACAATCCGCCGACGAATGGTGCGAAAACCGCCATCAAGCCACAAGACTGCCGCCCCGCAAGTAAAGCCGGACAGGCCAAGCAGGATCGCCGAATAATGGGTCAGTTCGGTGCCGGGAATGCCGGTCACACCAATCAATGCTTCAAACGAAGTTGCCATATTGCCAAACAGCACCGACCAGCTATGACCGATCATGGGGGCAGCAACCGCCAGCACCGGCGAAAAGCCCATGCCCAAAAGCAGTGGGGCGACCACGGCAATCGGAACGCCGAACCCTGCAACCCCTTGCAGGAAGCTTGCAAAAACATAGCCGAGAATAAGCAGTTGAAGCGGTCGATCATCGGTCAGTGACCGGATGGCACGCCCGATGGTTTTGATCGCACCGGCTTCTTCGGCCGCGAAATAAAGGATCAGGGCCGCCCAGACGATATAAAGGATATAAAGTGCCAGCATCACGCCCTTGGCCTGGGCGATGACGAGCATGTCGGTTGGTGCGCCAAAGAAAAACACGGCGATGATGGCGGTGACAAACCATGCAGCCGCGCCGGCACGCGCAGCCCCCCAGTTCATCTTGATCATCAGAAACAGGATGGTTGCGATCGGCAACGCGGCCAACAAAAAGTCGCTCATGGGTGGCGCACCATAACCTTTTGAAAAAATGGGGCTGCCGTCGAAGACGTCGACGGGATGCGCATATTGTCCGAGCTATGATGCAAGCGCAAGTAGTGGAAATCTGGTATTTCGTATGATGAAATCAAAACGCCGGGTTCGGAAGGAACCCGGCGTTTTGATGTGCTTGATCGCATTGCGTAAATTCGTGATCAGGCGCAGTCTTTATTGTCGTCCTGTGCGTTCATTTCACCAAACAGTTCGGCGGCAATGGCAAAGGATTTCTGACGCGCGGCCTGATCATAGATGTTGGCGGTAACCATGATTTCATCGGCCTTGGTCATATAGGCAAATTCGCGCAATTTCTTGCGAACGGTGTCACGCCCGCCAATTGCGGCATAACGCATGGCATGATCAACGCCTGCCTTTTCAACCCGGTTCCAGATTTCGTCCATATCCTTGACCGGTTTGGGTAACTGGCCCGGCGTGCCACGCCGCAGGTTCAGGAATTGCTGCTGCATCGAGGTCGCCAGATATTCGCCTTCCTCGTCGGTGTCAGCAGCAAAGAATCCCATGGCGGCAATCGCATAGGGCTTATCAAGCTGTTCGCTTGGCTCGAACCGGTGACGATAAAGCGACAGCGCATCCATCAGCATGTCAGGCGCAAAATGCGATGCAAAGGCAAAGGGCAGGCCAAGGCGCGCGGCAAGATCAGCCGAAAACAGGCTGCTTCCCAAAAGCCACATCGGGACTTGCGATCCATAGCCCGGAACGGCGCGGATCGGCGGATTGCCCTCGAGCGGGGCGAGGAACGCCTGAACCTGCAATACATCCTGAATGAAGCGTTCTTCGGACCCGTGCATGTCACGGCGAAGGGCGGCTGCGGTACGCTGATCGGTACCCGGTGCGCGACCGATGCCCAGATCAATCCGCCCGGGATGCAGCGCATCAAGGGTTCCGAATTGTTCGGCAATCACCAGCGGCGCATGGTTGGGCAACATCACCCCACCCGAACCGACACGGATGGTTTTGGTGCCCGCCGCCACATGGGCCATCACGACCGAGGTCGCGGCACTGGCAATGCCGGGCATATTGTGATGTTCGGCCAGCCAATAGCGATGATAGCCAAGCTTTTCGGCATGTTGGGCAAGATCAAGTGTATTGCGAAGCGCATCAGAGGGATGTTCGCCCGCATTCACCGGGCAAAGATCAAGAAGGGAATATCGTAGCATCAGCCAGACTTTCGGTTTGGCGCCGACATCGCATTTGCGGGGCGCCTGATTTCACAGTTGGCATTAATCTAGCCCGAAATCATCGTCTTGCCAGTCCTGTTATGGCTCAATCATCGTCGGGTTCGGAAAATGACCGATGGGCGGCCAGGGTGCGGCTGACGAAATTGCGAAGGGCAATGGAAATGTCGTTGCTGCGATAGGCCAGCGACAATTCGGCAATCGGGACTTCACCATCAATTTCGCGATAGACAACGCCATTGGCCTGAAGCTGCGTCATGGGTTTGGGCACCAGTGAAAAACCAAGTTCGGCTGCCACAAAGTTGATGACTGATCCGAGCTGCGGGGCGATCTGGCCCATTTGGGGTTCGAACCCGGCATTGCGGCATGCACTGACCACCTTGTCATAATGTGTCGGGCCGACATCGCGCGGGGTCAGGATCAGGGCATCATCGCGCAATTGAGAAAGTGAGACTTTATCATGTTTTGCCGCCGGGTGCCCGGCAGGCAACACCACAACCATCGGGCCGGACGAAATCACATGCAGACGAATGCCGTCATCGGCAATCGCATCCTGACGCAGGAAGACGGCATCAAGCTGTTCTTCCTTAAGCCGGGTGACAAGCTGGGCCGAGTTGCTTTCTTCCAGCGTCATTTCAACGGCCGGAAAGGCACGTCTGAAATCGCGAAAGACACCGGGAACCGACGGGCTGAAGGCCGCCGATGCGGTAAATCCAACCCGGATGGTGCCGGTTTCACCGCGCCCGGCGCGACGGGCAGCACGAATGGCCCGTTCTGCCAGATCGGGGAATTGCGCGACCACGTCATGGAATGCTGCCCCGGCCTCGGTCAGTTCGGCGCCATGGGGCACACGATGAAAAAGGGCGGTACCGATTTCGGTTTCAAGATCGCGGATCTGTTGACTAAGCGGGGGCTGACCGATGCCGATCCGCGCAGCCGCACGGGTAAAGTTGCCTTCGCGGGCAACAGCCAGAAAGTAACGGATATGGCGCAGTTCCATCGGTGGTATATCCAAAACATATCAAAAATGACTGTTTCATATATTGGACGGATGGCGCGTGGAATGCAATCATAAGCACACCCCACGAACCCTTCCAAAAGAGGTCGCAAATGTCTGTTTCTCGGGATCAAAAACCTGAGCCACATTCAAACGTCGCTGCTGATACGGCGGATAATGACAGCACGTCCCCCCAATGTGCTGAAAGCCCGCTCGCGTCCACCAATGCGCAAATGTCATCCGAACCGGTCTGGATCAGTCCGGGATCGGCGGCATTCCGCCGTATCAGTGTTGCCCTTTTCCTTGCAGGCTATGCGACCTTTTCCCTGATTTATTGCGTGCAGCCGCTTTTGCCGGAACTGGCCAGTCATTTTGGTGTCGGACCGGCGGAAAGTTCATTGGCATTGTCACTGACGACCGGGTTTCTGGCCTTTGCCATTTTGTTGGCTGGTGCGGTATCGGAAGCCGCCGGGCGCAAACAATTGATGCTGGTGTCAATGTGTGTGGCATCGATCCTGAACCTGATTGCGCCGTTTTTGTCAGACTGGCATGCCTTTCTGGTATTGCGCGCACTTGAGGGGCTTATTCTTGGTGGTGTGCCCGCGGTTGCCATGGCCTATCTGGCCGAAGAAATTGATCCCAAGGGGCTGGGCATGGCGATGGGCATCTATATCAGCGGGACCGCAATCGGGGGCTTGAGTGGCCGCGTTGTGATCGGTTTTCTGACTGATATGTTTGGCTGGCATACGGCCCTTGGTGCGATGGGGGCGTTCGGTTTGCTTGCGGCCCTTGGTTTTGCTGTTTTGTTGCCGGCATCGCGCAACTTTGTCCGGCGCCCGGGATTTCAGGTGCGTTATCACCTGCGGGCCTGGGGCGGGCACCTCAAACATGCGGGCCTGCCTTATGTGTTTCTGATTGGCGCCTTTGCCATGGGGTGTTTTGTCACGGTATTTAACTATGTCGGGTTCCGGCTTTCTGATGAACCCTATAGCCTGAGCCAAAGTCAGATCGGCCTGATCTTTGTTGTCTATCTGTGCGGGTCGGTGATGTCGTCTATTGCCGGGGCGCTTTCCGATCGGCTGGGGCGCGGGCCGGTGCTGGTGGTTGGTGTGCTGCTGGCCGGGCTTGGTGTTGTTCTGACCATGCTTGACAGTCTGGGCGGGATCATTGGCGGCATTGTGGTTTTGACCAGCGGCTTTTTCGTTGCCCATTCGATTGCCAGTGGCTGGGTTGGTCGTCTTGCCGAGACGTCAAAGGGCCATGCATCGTCGCTGTATCTTCTGGCCTATTATCTGGGATCAAGCATCATGGGATCGGTTGGCGGATGGTTCTGGGATCACGGAGGATGGAACGCGGTGGCGGGATTTGCCGTGGCGTTGCTGTTTTGTGCATTACTATGCGGTATTCATCTGTGGCGGCTGGCCGCCAAGGCATCGGGTGATCGCGGTCAGGGTGCCGGTGGAAATGCCGTAAAGGGTGAACTGGTCGATGCGACCTGATGGCGGAAAAATTCGCGCACTTATAACAAAACCCCGCCAGATATTCTGGTGGGGTTTTGCGTTTCAGACATCAAATGGTCCTAGAGCCAGTCGGGGCTCGGCAAACCTTTTTCCTTAAGGAAGGTCGGGTTCCAGAGTTTGCTCTGATACCGGGTGCCAAGATCACACAGAACAGTGACGATGGTTTTGCCCGGGCCGAGTTCGCGGGCAAGGCGCACCGCACCGGCAATGTTGATCCCGGTCGAACCGCCCATGCACAGGCCTTCTTCCTTCAGCAGGTCAAAGACGATCGGCAGCATTTCCTCGTCGGAAATCTGGAACGGGTGGTCAATCTCGATGCCTTCAAGGTTCGCAGTGATGCGGCCCTGGCCGATCCCTTCGGAGATCGAGCTGCCTTCGGATTTCAGTTCGCCGAATTTATAGTGGCTGTAAAGTGCCGCACCCATCGGATCAGCAAGGCCGATCTGGATGTTCTTGTTGCGCTCTTTCAGGCCCATCGACACACCGGCAAGCGTGCCGCCGGTACCAACCCCACAGATAAAGCCATCAATCTTGCCATCGGTCTGTTCCCAGATTTCGGGGGCCGTGGTGTCGATATGACCCTGACGGTTGGCGACGTTGTCAAACTGGTTGGCCCAGATTGCGCCATTGGGTTCGGTTTTTGCCAGTTCTTCGGCCAGACGGCGCGATACGTGAACATAGTTGTTCTGATCGCGATAGGGGACAGCCGGCACTTCGCGCAGATCCGCACCCAGAAGACGCAGAAGATCTTTCTTTTCCTGGCTCTGGGTTTCCGGAATGACGATAACTGTGCGATAGCCAAGGGCGTTGCCGACAACAGCAAGGCCGATACCGGTATTGCCGGCCGTACCTTCGACGATAACGCCGCCCGGTTTCAAAAGGCCGCGGGCCTCTGCGTCGCGGATGATGGCAAGCGCCGCACGGTCTTTGACAGAGCCGCCCGGGTTTGCGTATTCCGCCTTGCCAAGAATGGTGCAACCCGTCAGCTCGGAAACCTTTTTCAGTTTCACAAGCGGGGTGCGGCCAATGGCTTCGATGGTGCCATTGCGAATGTCCATGACAGACTCCAAACGTGGTGAGTTCAAAATTTGATTAGTTGTTGATTGGGGCTTTATTACACAAAAGTCAAGATGGTTTGAAAATTACAACGCAAAGTTTGTGTGAAATATATCATATCTCCGAATATCCGGAAAATCCCCTAGACGCCTGCTTCTCTGCGGATGCGGTCGCGATGAAGCATAAGCCATTGTACGGCAATCGTCGCTGTTGCATTGCAGAGTTGTCCATTCTGCAACATGGTAAAGCATTCATCGGCACTGACGGTAAAGACGCGAATGTCTTCGCCTTCGTCTGCAAGACCGTGAATGCCACCGGCTTTGGATGTGTCAACCCGTCCGTAATACATGGTCACTGTCTCGCTTGAGCAGCCCGGTGTGACATAATATCGCGAAATCAGTTCAAGCGGGCCGATGATTTCACAACCGGCTTCTTCGATCGTTTCGCGGCGTGCGACGTCTTCTGCGCTTTCGCCGTCTTCGATAATGCCGGCAACAATTTCAGTCAGCCAGACCGGCATGTCGGGATAATGGTTTTGGACCGACAGGGTGCCGGGGCGAAACTGTTCGATCAGGACAACCTCGTCGCGCACCGGGTCATAGGGCAGAAGTGCGACGGCATGACCGCGTTCAAGAACTTCGCGTTCAAGGATCGCGCTTTTGCCGCCATCGAATTTGTCATGTTGCAGCCGATAGACATCAAGTTTGAAATATCCATCCCAGCCGCGTTTTTGGTCAAGAATGTGAAATTGTCGTGGGCGTGCGTGTTTTTGTTCGGTCATTGTCCGTATATCAGGCTAAAGGGTTTACAATGCAAAAGGAGAGTGATCTAAGACAATCTAAACTCATGGTAATATTTTTTTATTCTTATGTATGTATTTGGTGAATCTCAAGGTGGTGGGCGGCCTGAACCTGCAGTTTGCGGGGTGTTCGTAGGGATAGGTAGGGCATCCCTCGGTTTTAATTATACCTGAACTGTTGTAGTATTTAAGGCACCAATCAAGCTGCATGGTGGCATATCGTGTGGTTTTGGATTTCAGGGTTTCGGGGGAAACAAGACGTTGATGCGGTTCGAGCCAACAGAAATCGCACGTCTGTATGGACGATCACGCGTAGGAGTTGTCGTACACAAGGACTTGCAGGCTGTGTATGTCAATGATGCCTATGCGAAGATGTTGGGGCGCCGTGATGTCCAGGATTTCATGAGCGAACCTGACATGCGTCAGTATATCCCGCCGAGTTTCCACCACGAAGCTGAAAAGCTGGCCGAAGGGTTCCAGGAAAGCAACGGATTTCACGGCTGGAAGAAGGTCTATAACATCCGTACCGACGGCACCCCGGTCTGGATGGAAATCAGCGACGAAACCGTGGAATGGGATCAGGGCAATGCGGTCCTGACCACAGCGCAAATGATCGACAATGGCACAACCGCCATGCAGGTTGATCACATGCTGGGGCGGTCCTTTATCGGGGTCATGGTTCATCGCAATATGACGGCATTATACGTCAATGATGCGTTCGCCCATCTGATGGGGGCGGAAAATGCCAGCAAATTCATGGAAAATCCCAATGTTTTGCGGTTTATCCCCGAACAAAACCGCCCGCGCGCCCTTAAACATGTTGCCGGTATCCTGAGCGGGGAACGCCACGGCGATCGCCACCGGGTGCGCGACATTCTTGATGATGGCAGTTCCGTCTGGCGCGATCTGACGGACGAGCGCATTTTGTGGCACGATGGCAAGCCTGCTGTTTTGACGACAGCACATGATGTGCGCGACGAAGTCGAAATGAATGACGAACTTGTGCGTGCAAAGGCAAGTCTTGAACATGCCGTGACCGAGGTGATCCGGCTTGTGCCATCGGCGGTGGCGATGCTTGACGAAGATTTGCATGTCATCAATCACAACTATGAATTTGCCAGGATGTTCGGTGTGCCCAATACCGATGGCGATGCACCGGCATTTGACATATCGGCACTTTACGAATGCTGTGCGCGGATGAAGCTGAATGGGCACGGTCATTCGACACTTGATGAAATGCAAACCCCGTCCGGGCGTTTGGCCGACATTCGCATGAATATGATGGATGGCGGCGGGATCATGGTGTCGGCGACCGATATCACCGATCACAAACGCAAGGAGCAGATGCTTGATACCCTTGCATCAACCGATCCGCTGACACGTGCCCTTAACCGGCGCGGCTTTGAAATCGCGGTCAGCCGCCTGCGCGAAATTCGCCACCTTAAGGATAAAAGCTGGGTCTTTGGTCTGATCATTCTGGATCTGGATTATTTCAAGGACATCAACGACACATATGGACATGCGATTGGTGACCGGGTGCTTGAAAAGGTGGCCGAAACCCTGCGTCAGGCCCTGCGTGACGATGATCTTGTTGTGCGTCTCGGGGGTGAAGAATTTGCCGTTCTTCTGCCATCTGCAACAGCCGCGGTGACGAAACGGATCGGTGAACGTCTGTCGAATATGATCCGCGCGATTGAAGTTCCGGTATCCAAGGGCAGCAAGGAACTCGTCAAGGTGACGGCAAGTTTCGGGGCCACCGTTGGCGGTGAAGGCCGACACAAGTCTGTTGATCTGGCCGATGCGATGGCACTGGCCGATGAAGCAATGTATGAGGCCAAGGATGCCGGCCGCGATCGCATGATTTTCAAAACCTTTGAACGTGATCCTGAAAACTAGGGGCTGTTTCGCGCAGCCGCCTTTGACGGCGGACTTGATCACGTGCGCGATTGATGCTTTTTCTTTTCCAGCGACAGGTTGTTGCGATTTGACCCGTCCTTTGGTGCCACACCATTGACGATCAGGAGAGCGAAGCATGATTGTCCGTGCCATGACCCCGCAAGACGGGGCATCTGTGATCGAGATTTATGGGCGCGGGATCCGCACCGGAAACGCAACTTTTCAGGACCAGCCCGGGACGTGGGATGATTGGGATAACGGACATTTGAATGAATGCCGTCTGGTTGCCTGCGATCAAACGGACCGGGTTGTCGGCTGGGCCGGGTTGTCCGGGGTTTCAAGTCGCTGTGTTTATCGTGGTGTTGCCGAAATATCGGTCTATGTCGATCCCGACGCCCAGGGAAAGGGGATCGGAACCGCATTGCTTGGTGCCCTGATTGCGGCAAGCGAGGCCCAAGGTATCTGGTCGCTTGAGGCCGGTATTTTTCCGGAAAATATCGCAAGTATTGCACTTCACAAACGGCACGGATTTGCCGAAGTCGGTTTGCGTCGCGGACTCGGCCGTATGGGATACGGTCCGATGGCCGGGCAGTGGCGCGATGTCATGCTGTTGCAACGGCGCAGCACGACGGTTGGTGTCGATTGACACAGCAGCAATTTGCGCCAGACGCCGGGTTTGAGCCGTTTTCTGCGATGGGCCAAGGTCTTTTGCCGGTTTGCTTGCGCTTTGCGTAAAAACACGTAGATGCCCTTTAAATTCGGCCAGTGATAGGGTAATCAACAGTCAGAACCCGCGAAACCGCATAACCGACAATATTCAGTTCAAACACACTGAACAGATCAAACAGGAGAGCGCCACCGTGAACGAGATCAGCAAACTTGCGCCGGTCGCAATCTGGGAAAATTTCCAGAAACTTTGTGATACGCCACGCCCGTCAACCAAGGAAGAAGCAGTGCTTCGGCTGCTTGAAAAAATGGCGGATGACAAGGGGCTTTCGCATTTTCGTGACAGTGGCCAGAACCTTGTGATCAGTGTTCCGGCAACACCGGGTTACGAAGATCGCAAAATGACGATCCTTCAGGCGCATGTGGATATGGTCACCCAGGCCAATTCCGGTTCGACTCATAATTTTGACACCGACCCGATCCGGATGCAGATGGACGGGGAATGGATCACGGCCGACAACACCACCCTTGGTGCCGATAACGGTATTGGTGCTGCTGCCATGATGGGCTTCATGACCGAAGACGGGCTTGAGCACGGACCGCTTGAATTGCTGTTTACGGTCGACGAGGAGCGCGGCCTGACCGGTGCGATGAATCTGGAGCCGGGACGTCTTAAGGGTGAAATCCTTCTGAACCTTGATACCGAAGATGAATATGAACTGTGTGTCGGGTGTGCCGGTGGGGGCGATCTTGTTGCGACCTTCAATTATAGCCCCGAAGCAATCGGTGCCGGATATGTGGCCCGCGACATTGCCCTGACCGGGCTTAAGGGTGGTCATTCAGGCATCGATATCATTCTTGGTCTGGGCAATGCCAACAAGCTGATGGCACGTTTCCTGCGCACGGCCATTCGTGATTTTGATGCTCGTATTGTCGCGGTCAATGCGGGTACGGCGCGAAATGCCATCCCGCGTGAATCCTTTGCCACCATTGTTCTGCCCGAAAGCAAGATTGGCGGATTTGATACCGCGCTTAAGGCATTTGCCGGCGATGTCCGTGATGAAATTGGCGCGATTGAGCCGAATTTCGCGATTGCATCGAAAGATGCCGATTTGCCGGAAACGGCAATGAGCGCAGCCGATTCAAAGAAATTCAACAATGCCTGTGTCGGTGCGCCCAATGGTGTCCAGGCCATGAGCACATCGGTTGAAGGGGTGGTTGAGACCTCGATCAACCTGGCGATTGTCAAGGTGGCGGACGGCACGGCCAAGGTGACCTTGTCTGCGCGCAGTTCGATCAATTCGGCCCGTGATGCCATTCGCGAAGCGGCAACTGCGGTGTTTGAGCTGATCGGGGCGAGTGTTGCGTGGGGGGATGCCTATCCGGGCTGGAAACCCAATGCCAATAGCGAAGTTGTCGAAATGATGAAGTCGGTACATCGCGACATGTTTGGCAAGGATCCGGAAATTCGCGTGATCCATGCCGGTCTTGAATGCGGTGTTCTTGGTGCGAAATACCCGCATTGGGACATGGTTTCGTTTGGCCCGACCATCAAGCGCGCACACAGCCCGGATGAATGCGTTCATGTGCCCAGTGTCGCACGTTTCTGGGATTATCTGCTTGCGGCCTTGAAAGCGATCCCGACCAAGGGATAAGTGCCCGCCTGGGCGCAAACGGGACCTACGGATTAGAAGTCTGTTGTGCGACTGACCGGAATGTTTCGGTCAGTCGCATTTGTTTGTAGCACACCAGTTATCGCGCGCAGTCGATCCGTTGCCCGGAACCAGCGCATCAAGGTTCACAAAGCCGTTTTCGCCAATTGTGGTTTCAACCTCAATCCAGAAACCCTGACTGTCACCGGCAATATAAACCGTTTCAAAACGCGTCAGGCGGCGGATGATTTTGTTATTCACACTTGGCCCGTCACGCATATTGAGAAGTTCACGATCCACATAATAGGGATCGCGATCCTCACCGATCAGTTGTTTGACCTGCTTGGTGATCTGGCTGCCCTGTTTTGCCACCAGTTCAGGGATCTCGCGGGTGACAAATCCCTGACCCGGGCCAAATGCCAGAAGGCCTGCAAAAATCAGAACAAATAACGGGCTCAGATGCAAAAGTGCATCAAGCATCCCTGCGCGTTTCCATTCATCGCGGACACGCCGGGTTGGGCTGCCATCTTCAAGGCGGCGTAAGCTGGCACGGATTTGTTCGGCAAGAACCGATCTGTTGGTGCCGATGAAATCAAGTGCCTGCATCAATACTGCGCGAGCAAGCGGCTTGTTGCCGGCACGTTCAAAGGCGTTGGCATGGGCAAACAGCATTTTGGCATTGCCTTCGGGCGGGAAGGTGCCACCACGCATGTTGCCAAGAATGGCTTTCCATGCCGGGACGATGCTGCGCCATCCCCAGAATCCGCGAAGCCATGTAATGAAACTTGCCTTAAGCGCCATCCGCTTTGCCCCCTTGGGGGCCAGATTGGCGGTAAGTGTTTCGGTTTTGCAGGAATTCAGGAAGCCGCGAACGATCTTGAATTCGACCTGTCTGGGCTGGGCCGAAACCACACCGGTTGCCGCACAGGCAATGAAACCCTGGGCGTTGCTATCGGTTTTTTTGCGGTTATGGCGCCGGGCGCCGGGATGGATGTTGCTTTTGCGCGTGCCGGTTTTGGCCTGCTGTTCGCGATAGGCCTGATTGGCGCGGGCGGTTTTTTCGTCCGTACCGGTCTTGGCCTTTTCCTGTTTGCGGCCGGTTCCGGCAAAGCCTTGTCTGGTGCGGTTCGCATTTTGCGCACCGGCTGCATTCGGGCCATAGCCGGATGCAGTTGGCTTTTCAGACGCGGCAGTTTTGCCCTTTGTGCCGTCATTGGGCCGACTGGTGTTGTTGCCCGATGGCTGTGCAGGGGGCTTGCGTTCACCAATCAGGATTTCATAGGCCTCGGTGATGTCTTTGAATTTTTCTTCGGCATCAAGATCGGTATTGCGGTCCGGATGATATTCAAATGCCAGTTTGCGATAGGCGAGCTTGATTTCCTTTGCGCTCGCGCCTGGCGCAATGTTCAGCATGCTGTAATAGATGCCAAGACGATCCTTGTTCATGTCTTATGTAGATTCCTGTCCTGACAAACGTTCCGGTGCGCGCGATCAGCCAGCATGGATTTTACTGCCGGCGGTGACGGGTGCAATCATATGATTGAAATCTTAACACGTTGTCACTTTTGCCTATTTGTCATATTTTGCAAGAATCACGTAAGCACGCATTTCGAATAAGCAGGTAGCCGTCTTGAAACTCAAATTTTGGCAACGCAAAGCCGACGATGACGGCGAACTGTCCGAAGATGGCGGGCAGGGGGCTGCGTCCGAGTTCGAGATGCCGCCCGGGCATCATCTTGGCCTTGGGACCCGTTTGCGTGCCAAGTGGGAAGGCTATGATGACCCGGTTGAATATTATCTGCTTCAGCTTGAAATAGACGCCTATGCCGACTGGTTGCGCAAAATGCGTGTGTGGCTGGCGCGTCCGGTTGAACCGGAACTGGGCGAACTTGATCTTGATGACGAAATCGGGCGGTGGCCGCCCGAGCGAATCAGGCTGTATGACAAGCTGTTTGATCACGGGATCATGATCCCGGGCGGGCATGATTACGCCCTTGAACTGGCAAAGCCGCTTGCGCTTGATGAAACGCTCAGCTGTCTTGAAATCGGGGCAAAGCTTGGCGGGGTTGCGCGTGTTCTGGCAGACCGGCTTGGCGTTTGGGTGACCGCCTATGAGCAGGATGGGGAACTGGCACTGTTGGGGATGGAGCGATCCGTTCATGCCGGTGTCCAGAAAAAGGTCCCCGTTCAGAAATTCGATCCCGAAAAACCCGAACTGCGCAAAGGCTATTTCAACGTCGTCTATTCGTTCGGCGAACTTTACAAGGTGCCGGGCAAAGAGACGTTTCTGGGCGAACTGGCCGGGACGTTGCGCGAACAGGGCCAGATTCTTTTGACCGACTATGTCCTGACCCGCGATCTTGACGAGGACGGGCTTGCGCAATGGGCCAAGCTCGAAGGGGATGATCTTTTCCCCTGGACTGCACAGGAATACAAATCCCGTCTGGGACAGCTCAAATTTGATATCCGCATCGCCAAGGATGAGTCGGAAACCCATCTTGTGCATATCAAACAGGCCTGGATGACCATGCTGTCGGATATTCAGAAAAGCGGTTTGGACCCGGATGTGATGGATTATCTGCTTCCAGAGATGGAAATGTGGATGAATCGCGTAAAAATGCTTGAAAATGGCTCGCTGGCCTTTTATCGGTTCTACGCAACGATCAACTGATCGCTCAGGTTTCAGACTGCTGCAGGCGACTTTGACGGGATTTGTTCCAATTTCTGTCGCCGCAACCTGTTTTTAGTGTTGACAGGGGCATGTCGTACTTCTATTTTCCGGCTTCCTCGAAGGGGCCAAGTTTCTAAGGTTTAAGATTATGAAGATCCGGAACTCATTGAAATCCGCGAAGCTGCGGGAAAAAGGCTGCCGTATCGTGCGCCGCCGTGGCCGCGTATACGTGATCAATAAAAAGAACCCGCGTTTCAAGGCGCGCCAGGGTTAATTCCCGGTACCTTGTTCTCAAAGGTTTTACAAAACGCCGCATCGGTTCATCCAATGCGGCGTTTTGTTTTTCATGTTTGTCACGATGGCAAAATCAAAGGCGACCGCAGTTTCAATATTGCGGTCGCCTTTTTTATCGATGGTGTGTGGGGGCTGCTTACCCGTTTGTGGTGAACAGTTCGGTTTTGCTGTGACGGCCCCGCAACAGAACATCACCGGCCTTGATGACGCGGTTCGGATCGGTCAGCAGGTTGCGTGTGCTGTCTGAAATCAGAATGCGCGTGCCCAGTACCTTGTTTTCCTGTTCAAGGCGCGATGCGGTATTGACCGCATCCCCATGCACGGTAAAGGACAGGCGTGCCTTGGCCCCGACATTCCCGGCCACCATTGTTCCGGTATTCACCCCGCAGCGCACCTGAATGTTCAACCCTTCAAAGGTGCGGTTCGAGACTTCGTTTTGCAGGGCGATGGCGCTGTCGAGTGCGGCATCGGCGTGATGTTCAAGATCATCAAACACGTTATAGACCGCAAGGATCGCATCCCCCTGAAACTGGGTGATGATGCCGCCATGTGATTCGATAATCTGCGTTGCGCAATCAAAGTAGTCATTGAGCATTGCAATAATCTGGTTCGGATGCAGGCTTTCACACATGGATGTGAAATGGGCAATGTCGATGAACAGAACCGTTGCTTCGGATTGTTGCGGCGGCAGGACCCCGGAATCATTTCCCGATGCCAGAAGCTTTTTGGCAATCGACTGGGGCACGAATTTACCAAACAGGCTTGTGATGCGTTCGCGGTCATGAACCGCCATCATCATGTGATTGAATGATCGTGCCGCATCGTCATATTCACGGATACGGCTGCCCGACAGTTGCGGCACATCAATTGATGCGATGTCGTCATCTTCAAATGCGCGCGCGGCGGCTGCAAACCGGCGGATCGGTTTGGTGAATTGTTTGGACAATATAATCGCCACAATAACAGCCAAAATGAACACCCCGCCACCCAGGATCGAGGCCAGAACAAGCCTGTCCCATTCGTCGTCAAACAATTCTTCGGTGAAATGCATGCCGATGATGACCGGCGAGATCGGCGCATTAAGAACCTGACGGGTGACGATCAGATGGTATCTGCCATCAACTTCAAGCCCCGCCAAGCGCAGCCCGGTATTCTGGCGGGCATCCTTTTCGTCGGTCCTGATGCGTTCGGACTTGCCGATATTGGCCAGAACCGGGTCGCCGATATCATGGATGGTCGGCAATGGAATCGGGCTTCGGGCAATATCGGCCCCGTTGATCAGCTTGTTGGCGGTATTTTCACCCCAGTCGCGCAAATCGGGATGGGCCATCACGCGATTGCCACCAATCAGGATAAATGGCGTTCCGGGTAAATCTTCACGGCCGCGAATCAGGCTTTCCGACAAATTGGACAGCGAAAGATACTGTATGAAGGTACCAAGATAGTGCCCGTCATAAAAAAGCGGCACCCAGCTGGTCAGGACCGTGCGATTGAAATACGGATCCCAGCGCGGGAAACCGGTGCGGTTGGCGACCGGGCCACGAATTTGTGCCAGTTCCGAAAACAGCATGTCATCCTGGGGCAGGGTGCGGCGTATTTCGCTCATATCATCGGGATTAAAACCGATAAATTGCCGATCACCGGTTACCAGACCATAGGCCATCACATCCATATCCGCCGCAGCCAGCGCCCGCATGGCGTTGGTCCAGCCGTACTGGAAGCTTGGATCAAGATTGCCATCGGCAACCTGTCGGGCGACCCAGTTGGACCGTTCGTCGACTTCGCTCATGCGTTCATGCATGGTGCGCTGAACCGATGTCAGATCGATATCGGCCAGCATAACCCAAAGATTGCGGGTGTTTTCATAGGCCGTGCCAAGGCCGACATAAAGGGCAAGGCCAACGCCAAAGACACTGGTGCCGATAAAACTGGCAAGAAGAACAGAAAGGACAGAATATCTGCGTTTGGATGTCACTCGGTTTTCTTTCTGACAAGAGGTTCCCCAACCTCAACTGGCATCTTAGCGGCGATCGAACTTGGTTGAAAGGATGATTGAACTTGAAGTGCGTTTTATCCCGCTAAGCCCGCCGATCCGGTCAAGCACACCGTCAAGTTCTTCCGGTGTGTCGGCGGCAACTTCGGCAATCAGATCATATTCCCCCGATATCGCCAGACACCGGATGCAATGCGGTATTTTCTGCAAGGCACCGACCACGCCCGCAGACTGTTTTTGTTCAAGCTGGATCATTACTTCGGCCAGAAGAACCGGTCGTGCCGCATCACCAAGCTGCACCGTATAGCCGGTAATGGTTTGTGATTTTTCCAGCCGTTCGAGGCGTTCCTGAACGGCACTGCGCGACAGGCCGACTTCGCGTGCAAGGGCGGCAGTCGGAATGCGGGCATTTTCCTGCAATTTGGCGATCAGACGGCGGTCGGTTTCATCAAGGCGACGTTTCATCGGTGATACCCATAAAAATGACGGGTTATTCAATTGTTTTGACAGTATTGCCGGGTTGCAAGCGTTAGTCCAGCGGCGGAGAATCAAGGGGTAAACAACAAAACGTTATCAGGGCAGCAACGACATCCATCGCAAAGGTGTCAGTTCAGTCGGGAGTGAGAGAAAATGAAAAAGATTTTGATTCTTGGTGCGGGCAAAATCGGCCGTATGGCGGCAGTCATGCTCAATGAAAGTGGCGACTATGCGGTTACGCTTGCCGATGCCAATGGCGAAATGCTTGAATTTTGCGCCCAGGATCATGCGGCAACCCTGATCAAGGTCGATGTCACCGATGAAGCCGCACTGACCGACGTGGCAACCGGGCACGACGCCATTTTGTCGACATGTCCGTTCTATCTTAATGTTGCGATTGCCCGCGTCGCACGCGCGGTTGGGGCATCCTATTTCGATGTGACCGAAGATGTCGAAACCACCCGTGCTATTCGTGAAATTTCCAAAGGTGCGGCTGGTGCGTTCGTGCCGCAATGTGGTTTGGCACCGGGATTCATTTCAATCGCCGCCCATGATCTGTTCAAACGGTTTGATACGGTCAAAAAGCTGCGTCTGCGCGTCGGTGCATTGCCGCAAAACCCGACCAACCGTTTGAAATATAACCTGACCTGGTCAACCGATGGCCTGATCAATGAATACCTTAATCCGTGCGAGGCGATCCTCAATGGCAAGCGTGTCGAAGTCTTGCCGCTTGAAGGTTATGAACGCTTCACCATTGATGGCACGGAGTATGAGGCCTTCAACACATCGGGCGGGGTTGGGGCGCTTTGTGACATGCTCGAAGGCAAGGTGGACAATCTTGATTACAAGACTGTGCGGTATCCTGGGCATCAGGAAATCCTGAAAATCCTGATCGAAGATCTGCGTCTTGGCGAACGTCCCGACATGATGAAGGAAATCTTTGAAAATGCCCTGCCGGTAACCCAGCAGGATGTCATTGTGATCTTTGCCGATGCGGTCGGTACCCGTAATGGCGAGCTGTGCGAAGAAAACTTTATCCGCAAGGTGCATGGCACGGAAATCGGTGGCAAAAAATGGTCCGCGATCCAGATCACGACATCCGCGGGCCTTTGTGCGGTGATGGATATGGTGATGACGTCCAAATTGCCCGGCTCCGGCTATGTCCGGCAGGAAGAAGTCGGTCTGGATGATCTGCTTTCGAACCGGTTCGGGCGTTATTATGCCAACCGGGCATAGGGTCCGTTTCCGGTTTTGAGTGACGGCTTGAAGTGCCGTTTCAGGCGCAAAGATAACCGCGTGATGATTTTCCAGAAAAATCCCCCGACTGTAGTTCGGGGGATTTTTGTTTGTTTTCAGGTGATTACTTTAATCTTGTTTATTCCGACTTCAGAAAGGGACGCATATTCCTGAAACGCGTTACAGATTTGATCGGCCGGGCATGGTCAGGGCCGATTATTTGTGGCAAAGACGTGGTTTGTTAACGCTTGGCCCTTATGGTGGCCGGTAATCGCACTCTTTATCGCAACAGGTATTCCTTGTCTGATTTTGACGCTCCTTACCGAACTGCGTTGGGCTTGTATGAAGCAGGCCAGCTGGCGGAGGCAGAAGAAGCCTGCCGCAAGCTGATCCATGCCTATCCACAAGCCGCAGAAGCCATGCATCTGGCAGGCCTGGTCGCAGCCCGACAGGGAAATCAAACTCTTGCGGCGGAACGGATGGGGCGGGCGGCAATAGCCGATGCCAACAGTGCGGAAATTCAACATGATCACGCGCAGGCCTTAAAGGCGATCGGCAAATTGCGCGAAGCGGTGGGCGCTTTCAAGCGGGCCATTCGGCTGTGTCCGGATGCACCGGCGCTATATTGCAATATCGCCAATACATACCGGCAACTTGATGAATTGCAGGATGCGCGCGAAAATTATGAATATGCGCTGGAACTGGCCCCGGATATTGCCGAAATTCACGCCAACTATGCCGCATGTCTTTATGCGATGGGCGACATTCCCGGTGCCGAGACATCCTGTTTGACCGCCCTTAAAATGCGCGACGATATTGTCAATGCGCTGGTGCTGATCGGCCAGATCCGGCTTGATCAGGGACGCACGGTGTCGGCAAGCGAACCTTTGCGCCGCGCCCTGACGCTGGAGCCGGGAAACCAGCGTGCCCTGACAGCATATGGTGATGCCTTGTTCCGGCTTGGCCAGTTTGCCGGTGCACAGCATTGCTTGCGTCAGGTTCTTGCCCTTGATCCCGATGATGCCAAAGCACGGCGCACATTGGCGCGCCTTAACTTGCGGGTCGGACAGGGGACCGAGGCAATCGGTGCGCTTGAGCCGCTTGTTGCGGCCAATCCGAATGATCCCCAATTGCTGCTGATGATGGGCGAGGCGCTAAGTCTTGTTGGCCGTCATAGCGAAGCCGTCGAACGGTTCGGGGCGGCCATCGGGGCCGGTGGCGGTGATGATGCGGTTTTCAGACTGGCTGTCGAACTTGCCGAAGAAGGCGACACCGCATCAGCCCAGTCTGTTTTGCAAAACGGTATCGACCGCAAAATCGCAGCCGGTGAAAACACCGCGCTGTTTCGAACCGCACGTCGTTTGTTGTTTGCGCCGGTTCCAACCAATATTGCGGCCCAGAATGACGAAGTCATTCGTGATCTGCTTGATGACACGCTTGATGACGATGCCATTGAACCCGATTTGGCCTTTGTCGCATCCGATCGCATTGACCCGGCAATCCTGACGCGGTTCCCGCCGGTCTGGCGTGCGGCCCTGCGTCCGGAAGGTGACAAGCAGTTGCGCGCCGTCGGGCATTACTGGGAACGGCTGGTTTCGGGCTATGATGTTCCCAATGTTGATCCCGGCAAACCCCGGCAAGGGGGCAAGATCCGCCTTGGGATCGTGTCGGCCAATATGTGTGATAACGGGATTGGTCGCTGGATTTTGGGGCTTGTTGATGCGATTGATCGTGATCGGTTTGATGTTACGATCATCCGTCCGCCAACCGGCGAAGACGATATTACGTCGAGGATTGACGAACATGCCGATCTGGTCGTGCCGTTGCCGCTTGATCCGCTGCATTCGGCCCGGGTGATTTCCGGGCTTGATCTTGATGTGTTGCATTATGCCGATCCGCAGGCCGATGCCTATACCATGTTGCTGGCAAGTTGGCGTCTGGCACCGGTTCAAATTTCCGGTGGCGGGATTGCCGCGACCAGTGGTCTTTCAAATATTGACTATCACCTGATCGCAGAAGACTGGGAAACGGCCGGTGGTGAAAAACGGTTCAGTGAAAAACTGATCCGGTTGCCAGGACTGTTTGTTAATGCGACACCGCCCGAAAATGTCGATATGACGCCGACGGAACTGCAACGGCTTTGGCGGTTGGCACAGGACAGAAACACCTATCTCTGCCCGCAGCCGCTTGATGTTTTGACGGCCGACTTTGATCCGCTGATTGCGGAAATCCTGCGTCTTGATGAAACGGCTGAGCTGTTGCTGATTGCACCGGAACGCGACAGCTGGGATGCGGCATGGGGACGGCGTTTTGCGGTGAACTATGCCGATGTCGCCGGGCGCATGCGGTTTGTCAATGTGCGCAGCCGCGCCGATTTGCTGTCGTTGCTTTGCGCGGTGGATGTGGTGCTTGAAAGTCCGGCATGGAATGACGCGATGCTGGCCTTTGATTGTCTGGGGCTTGGTGTGCCGCTGGTGACATTGCCGGGCAGTGCCGCGCGGTCGCGTCGCAGCCACACCTGTTACCGCCAGATATCGGTGTTTGATTGCGTCGCCTACCATTCCGCGGATTACGTCGATACCGCCCTGACACTTGCGACGGACAAGCGCCGCCGATCCGTTGTCTCGCACGCAATCAAAAGCCGGTCACATATCCTGTTTGGCCAAAAATCATCCTTTGATGCTTATATGCAGTTCCTTGAGGAATGTATTGCCGTTCCGGCTGAAAACGTCGGATGAATTTACCGATCCACGACAGGCGCTGATAAATCAGCTTAACGCGTCAATGTCGGCTTCGGACAGTGCGGCGGGGACGATTGTCAGGGGCAGGCGGAGCTGACCGACAGTGTCGCTTTTGGTCAGTGCCGTGATCAGTGGCCCCGGGCCTTCGGATGTGGTGCCGGCCGCAAGAACAAGGATGGAAATCTGTTCTTCTTCTTCCAGAAGGTTCAGCAATTCGTCCTTGAGACGGCCTTCGCGAATGAACAGAAGCGGCATTGTGCCGGTTTGTTCATGCACATAGGCGGCAAGTTCATTGACCCGTGATTCGGCTTCTTCGCGGGCTTCTTCCTTCATCAGGTCACCAACCGCCATCCAGTGCTGGAATTCGGCCGGTTCAATGACGCTAAGCAGGGCAACGCGGCCGCCGGTATGTTGCGCGCGGCGGCATGCATAGCGCAACGCCTTGGTCATTTCATCGCTGTCATCAATCACAACAAGAAATGTTCGGTTGGACGTGGCGCGGAGTTCCTGATCGGCATCGTATGACGTCATATGGGTTCTCTGAATAGTTTCCTGTACCGGGTCTGATGCATGGTTGCGTGGGGCAATGGATCACCCGGATATTAGAGCATGTAGCATCAAGTGTGCCGTAAATCCGGCACGGTTTCCAAGTGGTTTTTATCGCAATCGGGAAAGTTTCATACTGTGCATGCGCACAATAAATCATGCTGCACATGCGTTGTTGGAGGCCGTGAAAGTGCGGGGATGAGAATGCCCAACTCGGCGTTGGAGCCGGTGGAACCGGGCACTAGCGTTTGCGGAATGCCACACTGGCGATCCAGCCGGCAATGACGGCGATGATCACCGCAATAATGCCATAGAGCGCCGAATAGCGATGGGCGAATTCATAGACTTCGGCACTGACGCCGGTTTTGGAAACAACCAGCGGGGTGGTCTTTACACTGGCGATACGGCCATCACGGATCAGATAGACATTGATCGTATAGGTCCCGGTCGGGGTGTTGGCCGGGAAATGAATGTCGGTTCGAAACAGCTGGTTTGACAGGAAGCTGATTTTTGCCGGACGCTGGTTGAACAAACCGGCATTCTGCATGTTGCGAACCAGCGCATCGCGATAGACTTTCTGATCGGCATCAGGATTGTCGGACACGGCGATAAAACGCTGGTTGTCCAGGCCGATGCGGTAATCCTGAAGAATGTTTTGCGGGGCGATGATATCCATCGGGCGGTTGGACGCACTGGCATAATAGGCCGGAACATTTTTATAGCGCGCGCTTTCGGCATTCACCCAGATGCCGACTTTGCGTTCCTTGCGACGGACAACCATGTCCTGATCGGGGCCGCGTACGGTCACGATGACATCGCCTTCGTTCTGGACTGCACCAAACAACAAGACGTCAGTACCGGTAAAGCCGGTGGTGATCGCCACCAGATGGTTTGACAAATCCACGACAAGCGGATCGGCCAAGGCGCGTTTCATTGGTGTGCTAGTCGCAATGACAGCGAATGCCGAAAGACAGATCGATGCGATAAACCGTGCCGATAGGGACATCACAGATCCCCCGGCATGATGGAATAAAGTTCGTCAGGCTCGATCACCAGATCAAACAGAAGTTTGAGGCATACCGACAAAACCAGCAGCCCCAGAAGCGCACGCAGGTGTTCCGCCTTGAGCCGCGCACCGAACTGGGCGCCGAACTGGGCGCCGATCACACCACCGATCAGAAGCAGGATGGCCAGTGCAACGTCAACCGTCTGGGTCTGAACCGATTGCAGGAAGGTAACGTTGGCCGTGACAAAGATGATCTGAAACAGCGAAGTTCCGATCACCACCCCGGTCGGCATGCCCAGCAGATAAATCATCGCCGGAACCATGACAAAGCCGCCACCAACCCCCATCAAGGCGGTCAGCATGCCGACAAAGAACCCGACAGCCAGTGGCAAAAGCGCACTGATATACAGGCCTGAGCGATAAAACCGCATCTTGAAGGGCAGGCCGTGGATAAAGCTGTGCTGGTGCTTTTTCGATCGACGGATCGGGCCTTTGCGCCGGGTTCTGAAAATTGCCCGGGTTGCTTCAAGCAACATCATCCCGCCGATAATGCCAAGGAAGATGACATAGCAAAGAGAAATCACAAGGTCGATCTGACCCAGTGAACGCAACCAGGCAAAGACCCAGACACCGACCGTCGACCCGACAATACCACCCGCCAGCAGCACAAGGCCCATCTTGATGTCAACATTGCCACGGCGCCAATGCGCAAATACGCCGGACACCGACGATGCGACAATCTGGTTCGCGGCTGTCGCCACAGATACAGCGGGGGGAATGCCATAAAAAATCAAAAGCGGGGTAATCAGAAAGCCGCCGCCAACGCCGAACAGGCCGGACAAAAAGCCAACTCCGCCGCCCAGTCCCAAAATCAGAAATATATTTACCGATATTTCGGCAATAGGGAGATAGATTTGCATTGCGGGCAGGCTAACAGCGTTTGATTGATTGTTGTTTTTCAGTCTAACATATTGTGCAAATGCAACAATCGCCAATTGGCGCTATATCAGACCGATTTCCGATTTTTTTATAAGGTCGTTCATGTCGTCATCTTCAAGTGATAAATTTGATCTAATTCTCGATGCACGAGGATTGATTTGTCCCATGCCAGTGCTTAAGGCGAAGAAATCCCTGCGTGATGTGCCGGACGGGGGCGTTTTGAAAGTCCTGGCAACGGATCCCGGATCCGTTGCGGATATGAAGTCTTTTTGTGAAATGACCGGCAATCGTCTGATTTCTTCGGATCAGGAAGACGATGTCTTTATCTATTTCATTGAAAAAACGGTTTCCTGACAATGGGGTGATGGTATTGCCACCAAGCGCCACGTTCACATGCCACACCTGATTTACCCTGCCTTTTGAAAGAAATATCGATGACCAGGACTTCCTGCGATCTGGAATGGATTGTTTGCCATTTTGACGCGATGACGCCCCACCAGGTTCACAGTCTGCTGCAATTGCGTCAGCAGATTTTTATCATCGAACAGGACTGCATTTTTCCTGAAATTGATGGCCTTGATCCGCTCTGCACCCATCTGCTGGCTGTTGACAAGGCCACAAACGGTCGTGACGTTCTGGCTGCCGCACGCATTGTTGCGCCCGGTGTCGATCCGGGACATGCCGAACAGGGTGACCGTCCGGCCATCGGGCGTGTGGTCACAAGCGAAAAACTGCGCGGGCAGGGGATCGGGCGGAGCCTTATGGCCCGTGCCATCGATGTTTGCGCGCAGGAATTCGGGGGTAAGCCGATCTATCTGAATGCGCAGCTTTACCTGAAGGAGTTCTATCAAAGTCTTGGATTTGTTCAGTTTGGTGACGTCTATGAAGAAGACGGCATTCCCCATATCTGTATGGAACGCCCGGTCACAGACCAGGCGTCCCGATAATCAGATCATATGGAAATCAGCACCCGCAACGGGGTGATCTTAGCGCAGCCCGGTGGTCGCCATACCGGTAAAGAATTCAAGCTGCCAGTTCATGTCATCTTCGCTTAGCGGGTATTGGTTGCCATTGCGTGGATTAAGGGTCTGGCTTGGCGGTACGTGACCAAGCTTGACCTGAATCTTCACCGCAAGATCAGCCGGCAGGCCGGCCTTCCATGCCAGTGAAACGACACCCTTTGCCGAATGTGTATTCAGAACCTTGGTTACGGCTTCTGGCGGAATACCGGCCAGAACCGCAAGCGATGCGCGGGCAAATTTGACGTCATTGGCCGCAAGGGCCTTGGCGACTTCCTTATCGGTCAGTTTTTTCTTTGCATGAAGGGCAAGCGCCTTTTCAAAGGCCGGTTCGCCGTCTTCTTCTGCTTCTTCGTTTGACGCGGCGTCGCCCGCAGAAGCCGGTTGGACTTTTTCGCCCTTTTTGTTTTTGACCGATGGTGCGTTTTCGGCGGCGTCGTCGCGTTTTTCAAACTCGCCAGATGCGATACGGCGTTGAACCACTTCGCGAACGGCTTCAAGCTGATCTTTCTTAAGATCCTTGCGCCGTTCCAGAACGCTGATCAGGTTTTCGGCGACAAATCGCGCAAGTTTCCCGGCTGCGGTCGGCGGCAGTTTCGGACGGTTGACCAGCGGCTGGTGCCATTCCGGATAATCCGGTGCGCGATCAATCAGCTGATCGAGCGTTTCTTCACGGATTTGTGCAGACTTGTTGCCAAGAAGGTGCGAAATCGCATCCTTGTCGCTGCTTGCGGCAATCGCATCGGCAAGCTTTTCGCCGACATTGCGCCGACGTGACACAAAGCTCAGTGCCCCGCGGCCAGAACTGCCTTCAATAATTTCCAGAAGATCTTCTTCGGTCAGGACCGGGGAATACTGAAGGACAGGTCCGCAAACGACGCTTTCGGCGTCGCGGGCAAGCTGCTGAATGATTGGTTGCGGGGCTTCGGCAATATCCTTGAGCGTCTCGGAAATGACCTGACGGACATGCACGGCCTGGTCACGTGCGAGCTTGTCGAGCGCCTCATAGGTCATGCGGCGCAATTTGTCGGTTTCGTTGGGGGTCAGACCCGCCGAAAGATGGGCGATTTTTTCAGCAAGGCTGCCACGGACGCTGTCATCGACGTCATCAGTCAGAAGGACATCGGCCTGAATCGGCGTTGCTTCGTTGGCCGCAATGTGACGACGCACCGAGGAATCATTGTCGGATGCCAGGAAATACAGGATTTCGGGCCGGGTGTCATGGCGCTGGGCAAGTTTGCCGCGCACATTGGCATCTGGGCTGGCGGCCATTTCCTTGGCTTCGTCATAGGTGATCGGGGTTTCGCGCCGCTTGGTGAATACCCGCTGTAAAAATCCCTTCATCGGGCATTCCTCCTAATCTTCGATCTTTGCCGGCTCTTCCGAGCCGGGTGCGGCAGCGATGCCAAAGCGACCTTTTCCATGTTTCTTGACCTGATACATGGTTTGATCTGCGCGTTGTACAAGTTGCTGCAGGTTTTCTTTCGAACCTGGTTCATGAACAGCAATCCCGACCGATATTCCAAGCGGGTGGTCCTTGTCGCCGGAATACTGGCCAAGGATCGCGCTTTCCTTCATCAACAGCCGTGCGCGTCCCGAAGCCGCAGAGACATCGGCACCTTCGAGCCACAGCACAAATTCGTCCCCGCCAAGACGGGCAATCAGATCGGCTGGGCGGACATTGTCCTGAAGAACACGGGTCAGGGCGAGGATGGCTTCGTCACCGGTCTGGTGACCGTGGATGTCATTGACCATCTTGAAGTTGTCCATGTCGACATACATCAAGGCAGCCGGGGCGCGTTCACGCTGAAGACGGCTGTGGCGTCGTTTGAGTTCCTCGAAGAATGCGCGACGGTTCAAAAGCCCGGTCATCCCGTCAGTCCGTGACAGGGTCAGGATGCGTTCATGCTGGATGGCCTGTTCAATGGCAATGCCGACCTGATCGGATACTTCGGTCATGATGGCACGTTCGCCGTCGGTCGGTTCGGGGTGATCTGCTGAAAACAGGAAAATCACAGCGCCGTTGTTGCGTTGATGGTAATGGCAGCGCAGGGCATGAATACGATACTGGCCCATATGGGCATCAAAGGTATCGGTCGAATTTTGCAACTGGCTTAAGGCCTGTTTTGCAATGTGGCTGGCTTCGGGGTTTTCGTCGCCTGCTGCAATTTCAAGTTCATCTGTTTCATCATTGCGTTTGAAAATGATGCAGTTTGAACAGGCAAGGGCCCGCGTGCTGGCCTCTGATGCGCCCTTGAGAACCAGAAGCGGATCGATTTCATCACGCATGGTCCGCACGATATAGGTCATCAGGCGGTCGCGGTTTCGGGCTGTTGCGACTTCGCTTTCGCGGCGGCGCTGTTCGGTAATGTCATGGGCAAGCCCGCGCGTCCCGGTCCAGCGTCCATCGCGCGAATAAACCGGGGTCGAGGATACCGAAAGACAGGCATCCTTGCCGTTGGACCGGCGGAACCAGACCGGAACATCGCGCACGGCCTTCTGACTGCGAAACACATGTTCGCTGTCCTGATCGGCGGTATCGAGAAGAAAGTTCTGCGGAAAACGCCCGACAATATCATCGGCACGGTATCCCAGCGCACCGCGCGGCGACACGAAAATGAATTTCCCCGTGTCGTCGGTTTCCCACGCAAAAGCCGATGATACTTCGACAATGTCGCGGTAACGCTGGCGCGAATCAATCAATGCTTCGCGAAGGTTGCGATCCATGCTGACATCACGCGGCAGGATCATCACCTGATTGTTGGTGGTCGGAAGGGCGGTCAGTTCGAGCGTCGCAGTGCCGCGCTGTACTTCAAATGTCATCATTTCTACGACCCCGCCCGGCGTGGTCAGGGTACGGCGGATCAACTGATAGATTTCAGGGAACAGCCCGTCACGGATACCTTTGGCAAAGCCGACGGCATTTTTGTTGGCAAAAAGCGGCACACCATGTGAATCCATCACAATGACCGGTGCTTCGGCCTGTGCCATCACCTTGGGATCAAGGGTAAACACATCCGCATCATATCTGGTCAGATCATCTTGCGGGTCGGTTGCGGCGGTTTTGGCATCAACGGGGGCATCAACAGGATGGCGCGGCGTCATAGGCTTCCTCCTGTTGCAGTCGAAATGTTCAAATCATTTTCTCCGGCGTCGGTATCGCACTTGCCCGACTGCAGTTTTTCAAAACACGCTTTGCTGCTGATCGTAACGGGCGGGCCAAGGTGATAGCCTTGACCATAATCAATGCCCAGATCACGGACCATCTCATAGCTGGCCTGATCATGGATCATTTCGGCAATGGTGTGGATGCCAAGATCATTGCAAAGAAGGGCCGTCGCCTTAAGGAAAGCACGTCCTTTGGGATTGGCAAGGGCGGTGCGCATGGCCCCGCCATCAAATTTGATGATATCGACGTCAAGCGCGCTCAGATATTCAAAGTTCGCAGCCCCGGCACCAAAATCATCAAGGCAGATTTCATGGCCGCGTTCGCGCAGCACCTGCAAGCCGTTATTGACGTCATCAAGGGCACGAATGCGCGATGTTTCGGTTACTTCAAACAGCACCCGGTGCGGCGCGATGTCATAACGATCCAGCAATTCCGCCAGAGCCGGAAGGAAGCCCGCCTGTTCAAGCGAATGGCCCGAAAGGTTGACGGCAACCGGATGGGGGATGCTTTGTGCATTGTCGCGCAGATGATCAAGAACCTTGCCGCACATCGCAAGATCAAATTCGGTAATCAGGCCGGTGCCCTCGGCAAAATGGATGATCTGATCAACCGCAAGCGGACTGTTGCCAATGTTGAAGCGTGCAAGGGCCTCAAAATGGTGCATTTCCTGGCTGCGCAAATGGACAATCGGTTGCAGGGCGACGGCAAATGACCCGTTTTCGACAATTTCCCGAAAAGCGCGCACCGATTTCAGTGTTTCATTGATCAGGTGCGGCAGGCTGGCCGAAAGACGCGCGGCAGTGACATCGTTCTGTGCCTTGCGCTGCATGCGATTAAGCGCATAGGCAACCGCGCGGGTAAGGTTGGTATCGCGATCATTTTCGTCATTGTCGGTATCGAAATGATGAATGTTGCGCGCACTTTCATAATCGCTGCCAAACAGGTCATTGGCGTTCTTTTGCCGGGTCGTCTTTTCGCCAGAACCGGGATTGTTGGTCAGGGATGCCAGTCCGCCACCGGCCGGGGCAGATGTGTCATCCTGTGTCCCGCCGGTCACCGGTTCTTCAAGATCGGCACGAAGCGCACTGGCATAGGCAACAATCCGCCGTTCAAGTTCAATCATCGGCTCGTCAACCGGATGAATTTTTGCCGACCGGCCGGGGGCAACAAGATCGGATGCGCTTAGTGATGACAGCCGTTTGGCCCCGATGCCGATCAGGCGTGCCAGTTCGTTGGTTGCCGCTGTTTCCGCCTGTGATCGCGATGCCGCCAGGTTTTCAAGAACCACCAGTGCTTCGCTGTGATACGACCCGGCATCCTTGTTGCTGAAAAGGGCGGTTTGCCGGGTTTCGGCCTGCTGGTTCTGGCGGATAACTGCGTTTTGCAAAATGATGCGGTCAATCCCCGATCGTGCACGGGGACGAATGGCGCGATGACGGGCGGCGATGTAATAGCGGCTTGACGGATCGGCGATCATATAACCGCTTAGCGACAGCGGGACCGCTTCCTGAACGGGTTGATCATCGGCTTCGCAAAGCTGGAAATCCAGATCGAGTTCTTCGAGGCGTTTGAGCCCGTTGCTTGTATGCAGATAGGCACGTAGAAGCGGGCGTTCCGATTTGACGACAATTTTTTCAAGTGCCTCGCCAATCAGTCGGTCCGGCGTACAGCCCAAAAGACTTTCGGTCGCACCGGCGACAAACAGGATATAGCCGTTTTCATCTACTTCCAGCAGCATGTCGGCCCAGCAAAACGCCATGGCGGCCAAAAGGTCCTGGTCATTTGTTTCCGCAGAATAGCTGGTGCTGTCTGTCATTTGTGAACCGTCATTCTCAAGCCGCCTGATCATTCTTGTTGCAGCATTTGCCGCCATTATTAGATAGCGATCTTACTAAGGATATGAAGGATTTGCACTTCATAAGCCAAAAAAAACGGGCAGGCACAAAAGATTGCCCCGATAGCGGGAAAAATCGGTCCCCGAGACAGCTGTAAAGTCGTGAAAAGACTGGAAAGAATGCAACAAGGCGCGGCTTAGGCCGCGTCGTTGTCTTTTTTGGCCGGAACGGCTTTTTCACGTGCGGCATGCTTCTGGACATACATCGCCTGATCGGCGGCGCGAATCAGGTCGGAAATGTCACTTTTGGCATTATAAACCGTGTAGCCAAAGCTTGCCTTGATCGCCAATGCCTTTCCCTGCCAGATCAGCGGGAACCGCACGGTTGCCTGTTGAAGCTGTGCAATGCGTTTCTGAGCGGCTTCCGGGCTGCTTCCGGTCATCAGAATGGCGAATTCATCCCCGCCAAACCGTGCGACAAAGTCATCGGAACGGGTATGGGTACGCAGATTCTGTCCGAAATGGCGCAAAACAGCATCACCGGCGGCGTGACCATGTTCGTCATTGATTTCCTTGAACCCGTCAAGGTCGGCAATCACCATCAAGCCGCGTTCGGCAGTGCGTGCCGCGCGTGCCAATGCTTCGCGGGTGCGCCGCATGAAACCACGGCGGTTATAAAGGCCGGTCAACTCGTCGGTTTCGACCATCAGTTCAAGTTGACGAATGCGGTTCTGCTGCTGATCCAGGCGGTTTTGCATATCACGCGCCAAATCAACAAGAGTCGACAGAGCATTACTTTGCTCGGTAACCTCACTGGCGCGATTGTTAATCGCGGTCTGCTGCTGAAAATCAGCGGCAAGTTCCATGAGCAATTCTATCTGCGACTTTTCCATGTGCCGTCTTGTAATCAATGACATTGGATGGTGAAACCCTTAAAAGGATGTCTATCGTTGTATCGTTGATCGCGTTACAAGAACCTTAACGTGGCACGAAAGAATTTGTGTCCAAAGAGAATCGTTCACGCACAGGAGAACGACCGATGCAAAACCGGTTGATGGTTGGGTTTACTAAGAAAATTGCGGTAATTGGCATTGCGCTGGCGCTGTCTGCGTGCTCATTCCTGCAAAAAGATAATTTTACCGTTGTTGGTGAAATTACGGATCACGGCAACGAATGTGTGACTTTCCGTGCCGAAGATGGAACGCTTTATGCGCTTGCCAACAAGGCAAGCCGATTCCGTCCGGGGGACAAGGTCCGTGTAACCGGACATATGGCATTGATGACGACCTGTACCGAAGCAACGACCCTGATCGTTGACAAGATCGTCATGCTGTCGCCAGGAAACTGAGCCGCAAAAAATCAGAATATTGTGCCGACCATTGGTGCCTGCGATCGCTTTTGATCGCTCAGCGATGGGATGCAAAGCAATCGGTGCCGTCAGCTTTCAGCTGGCGGCATTGTTGTTTGGCGCCATCAAAGGTGGCAAAGCCGGTCAGTTGAAGCCGGTGATAAATCCCTTTGACGCCAAGATTGGCAGTGACGATCTGTTTGGTGTGCGATTTTGACAGGGTGGGGTAACGCACCAGGAAACTTGCCCAGTAACTTTCAGCCGAAATCGTGTCACGAAAAGCACCCAGCTGGATCAGATAACGCCCGTTTGGATCATGCTTTGCCGTTTCGGGCGTCGTCACAGTTGTTTGTGCGGCGCGCGTTGCAACAACCGTATCTATAACCTGCTTTGCGGGAGCCGTCGTCGCTGTTTGGTGGCTGGTTGCAACGGATGCAGCGGGGACGGTGTTGTTTGTTGCTGCCGGTGGTTTGGTCATGACGGTGGTGGCTGCTGGCGTCGGCTTGTCGGGTGTTTTGCGAACTGTCGCCGGGCGCGGTCTGCTTGGCGTTGTGCCGGTAAGTTCTTGATAATACTGATTGGCAAGTGACGGGATGTCCGCGTCATCAATGACGGTATCACTGGCCGGGATCGTTCCCGGAAGCAGGCTGAGCGGTTGATTACGCAAGACCGGTTGTGATGCATGGGCGGGAAGATCATTTGGGATGATGTCCGCCCCGGTTGGGAATTCGGTCATTTCGCTGGTTTGTGCCGCTACGTCGGAAATGACCGTGACATTCAAGGCCAGCAACGCAACCAGACCAATCAAAGAAAAAAGACCACCCCGCCGATCAAAATTGCCAGAAGCATGCGGCATGGCTGCCACATTGTCTGGCTGATCTTGGAGTGGTCCTTTCATTGTTACATCTCCGCGCGCGGGGGATAGGCATATCGGTCACGCAATATCTGGTCATTCCTGCGCAGACGTTCCATGGCTTTGCCATAGACGCTGTCTTCCGGATACTGGCTGTCCGGACGATCACCGGATGGCATGCCGGTCAGAAGTTCGACCGCGTCATTGATGTGCTCGACAGTCCAGATATTGAACTTGCCCTGGCGGATTGCCTGAACGACTTCTTCGCGCAGGACCACATTTTCAGCATTGGCCTGCGGAATGATCACGCCCTGATCCCCAGTGAAGCCCTGATCGGCACAAATCCGATAGAACCCTTCGATCTTGTGCGAAATACCGCCAACCGGCTGCGCTTCGCCGAACTGGTTCATCGATCCGGTGATGCCGATATTCTGGCGCATCGGTACGTGCGAGATCGCCGATATGATGGCACACAGCTCAGCCATTGATGCCGAATCGCCTTCGATGCCGCCATAGTTCTGTTCGAACGTGACATTACAGGCAAAGGAAAGCGGGAAGTCCTGGGCAAAGCGCGATTTCAGGAAACCTTCAATCGTCATGACCGACTTCTGTTGCAGCGGGCCTGACATATCGACCATGCGTTCGATATTGAGAACCCCGAGACTGCCGACATAAGACCGTGCCGACACACGGGCCGGAAGGCCAAAGGCATGATCCCCGTAATCCAGGACGGTCAATGCATTGACCTGCCCAACAACCGCGCCATAGCTGTCAATCAGGATTTCGCGGCGCTGGACCCGTTCGTGCGATTTGTCTTCCAGACGGGAATTACGGTGACGACGTTCCTCAATGGCGCGTCTGACGTCGGCTGCACGGATGCTTTCGCGACCATCGGCCTTGGCAACGGCGCCGGCCTCGATCGCGACATCTTCAACCCGTTCGATCTGGGCGGTCAGTTTGTCGCGTTCACCTGCCCAGCGCGCGGCCTGTCCCAAAAGCTGGCGGATTGCACCGTTATCGACCGGAATGCCCGACCGGGCGAGGGCGGATTCGCGCAACAAGCCGGTATAAATCGATATGTTGCGGCCGGCGGCGGGCATATCCGCATCAATGTCGGCCTTGACCCGGAAATGGTTTCGAAAATCGACATCGAGAGAAAAGAACGTGTAATAGAATTTCGGCGCGCCAACGATCACGACCTTAAGGTCAAGCGGGATCGGGCGCGGTTCGGGGGCACCCGCCGTCGGGGCGCCGCCCTTGTGGGTTTCCTCGATGCGGATTTCGCGGTCACGCAGGGCCGCCTTAAGAAACCCCCAGCATTCTTCATGTTCAAGCAGGCTTTCCGCACGCAGAACCAGAACGCCGCCATTGGCACGATGAAGCGCGCCCGGTTTGATCAGGCTGAAATGCGGATGCATGCCACCGCCCATCGGGCGGTACTGAATTTGCCCGAAAAGATTGTCGTAGCTTGGGCTTGGTTCAAGAACGACGTCAGGATGCGTATCGCGCGAATGGTCAATCAGAAGATTGACCGCATAGCGATCATCGACGGTTTCCGGGATCTTGCCATCGCCGCTTTCGATGGCGGGTTGATCGCTGGCTTCTTCGAACGCGTCGATATTATCAAGGATGTCTTTTTCAAGCGCTTCGAACCACGCCTTAAGACCCGGGCTTGTGAACTTGTCGCGCAGCTTTTTGATGCGCGGTTTCAAAACGACCTTGGCGGCACTGCGACGCAGACTGTCGAGTGTATCGGCAATCTGTTCTTCAAGGTCGCGGGTCGAAAGAAGGGTTTTACGGGCTTCTTCGGCGACCTCTTCAAAGGCGTCTTCGGCCTCGTTTCGGCGTTCCTTGGGGATTTCATCAAGGGATACCGGTTCGCCGTCTTCGTTCAGGGCGACGATCATCACGCCTTTTTCGTTTTCCTGAACATCCAGTCCCCGTTCACGGGCATATTCACGCAGCGCATCGAATTTTTCGCGCAGCTGGGTGCGGGCTTCTTCGGTCTGGGTCTGGGTTTCGGTCAGATGGGCCGGGGCGTTAAAGGCCGACGCAAATGCTTCGCGCAGATGCGAAATCAGGGTTTCCATCGCAGACAAAAGCTTGCGACCTTCGCCCGCGGGCAGGGCATAGGGGCGCGGACGGTTGGTGCGCGAAAAATTGTTCAGATAAACCCAGTCATCCGGGGCTGAACGTTCTTCCATGGCCTTGTTCAGATAATCAAGGGTCGCGGTCATACGGCCCGCACGATCCAGACCAAGAACAAAGATGTTAAAGCCCGGCTCGGACATGGAAAGTCCGAATTTCAGGGCCTCTGCGGCACGGTAGTGCGATGAAAAATCGAAGATTTTCGGATGCTGGTCTTTATGAGGGCTGCGAATACGGAAATGCGGAAAACCGCAATCTTCTGCGTCAAGGCGGGAAACTGGCATCTGCTGACTTTCTGCTGCCCAAGATAACAAATCATCGGGGCAATTTGCGCCCCGCAGCATATCTTGGAAGCAAGGCAATCACGTGGTCAAGCGTTGCGTGCGGAAATTGTTGAAATGGCGACAGGAAACCCGAAACCACCCTGCTGTTGCCGCGCGATAGTGCCCCCTGCAAACGTCATCAAAGCCAAGATGATGGAGCAAGATCCGGTGTCTGGGCCCTAGATCACGGCAGCATTGCCGAAGTCGCTGCTTTTGAGCAGCCGGTCGACAATCTGTACGCCGCGACGCAACCGTTCGGCGGATCGTTCAGCCCCGAAACACAAACGCAACCCGCGCGGCACATGGCCAACGGAAAACTGTTGGGCTGCGGTCAAAAGAACGCCGCTATTGGCAGCATTCATGACCAGTTCACCCGGATCAATATGATCGGGCAGTTCAAGCCAGATATGATAGTTGGTCGGGTGGAAGCGGACGTCGTATCCCTTAAGGGTTCCAAGAATGACGGCCAGGCGCTGGGCGGCTTCATTGCGGTGCCAGGCTTCGTATTGGGCAAGGCTGCCATCCATGATCATGCGGGTGACCAGTTCCAGATTGATGGTCGATACCATCCAGCAGGTCGATCGAATGGCGCTGGCCAGTTTGCCGATCATTTCGCCGGGGGCATGGATATAACCAACCCGCAAACCGCCGCCGATGCTTTTGGATACGCCATCAAGATAGATGCTGCGTTCCGGGGCAAAGCACGACAGGGGCGGCGGTGCGTCCGGATCAAGGAAATGATAAATGCCGTCTTCAATCAGTGTCAGATCATATTTGCGCAGGATTTCGGCGATTTCGATCCGACGTTGCTGATCCATGGTGCTGCACAGCGGATTATGCAGGGTCGGCATCAGGTAAATTGCGCGCGGACTTTGCGTGCGACAGATATTT
This sequence comes from Thalassospira sp. MCCC 1A02491, assembly GCF_001613785.1. Classification (NCBI taxonomy): domain Bacteria; kingdom Pseudomonadati; phylum Pseudomonadota; class Alphaproteobacteria; order Rhodospirillales; family Thalassospiraceae; genus Thalassospira; species Thalassospira sp. MCCC 1A02491. The sequence goes on from NZ_LPVX01000030.1 coordinate 138,408, forward strand.
TCAAGGGCCTCGGGAAGGATGCCCTGATCATCCATGGCGACACCGCGCAGGCGGAATTGCAGCAAATTGGCCAAACTGCGCAGGTTCGGATAGGTCAGTTCTTCGCATAAAACAAGATCGCCGGGGCGAACTGTTGCCAGAAGCGATACGGTCATGCCGTGCTGGACACCCGCGGTCGGCAGGACGCGTTCGGGATTGTCATCAAGTCCAACCCGACCGGCGGCGTGGGCCAATGCTTCGCGCTGGTGGGCAACCCCGTATTCCGATTTATAGGACACCATATCGTCAATCGGCATGGTGCCGGCAATTTCAAGCAATGTCCGACGAATGTGACCTTCCTGCGGGGGCAGGGGGCAATTCATTCGAAAATTGATCGGCCCGGTGTCTTCGCTGTCATCAGCGGCACCGTGGGCAAAGGCCGGTTTGCGGCCCATCTGGGCAAGGTTGTTGGTAAAGGCCATCGGGATGGGCGCAGTTGCGGCCATGTCGAGTTCGGACTGAATGTTATCAAGAACATAAGTCCCGCGTCCGACTTCGCCGGCGACAAGTCCCAATCTTTCCGCTTCGCGGTAGGACCGCGTAATCGTGCCGACTGTAACGCCCAGATGATAGGCAAGGTCGCGGTGGGTTGGCAGTCGGTCACCCGGTTTAAGGGAGCCATCCTTGACTGCTTCGCGAATGGCCTGCGCGATCTGTCGATAAACAGGACCGCCGGCTTCTGAAAGGTTGGGGAGCCACATTGTCATGGTGACAATGTTTAAATTGACACAATGACAATGTCAATGACAAAACAATATCGAGACAATTAACCGATAGGAGATGGAAATGGTAAATTGTAACGATACAATCCAGATTCCCGATATTCATGTCACGGATCGCGCACTGACCAAGGGCAAGCAGGGCAACAAGCCTGTGACCTGGCGCGCGGCAATGGCTGGTATTGCAATCTCTGCTATCGAGTTTGTTGCACGTCTGCAATCGCGTGCGCGCAACCGTCATGCGATACAATGGATTGATGATCATATGCTTAAGGATGTCGGGCTGTCGCGTGCAGACATTGACACCGAACTGTCAAAGCCATTCTGGAACGGGTTGCCACCGCGCGGCTAGCCACCCCGCGCGTGACGGAGGCGCGTGCTCCCATCGTGCCTCCGTCCGGTTCCGGGATCGATGTTCGGGTCAATTGTCTTTATCTGCCGAATTCAGGGATACAATGTGAATGTTCAGTCTGACCGAATTGCGTGATGCGGCCGCATTTGTTCATAATTTCGTTGCGCCGACCCCGACAATCCATTGGCCGCTTCTTGATCGGGCGACGGGATTGTCCCTGTATGTCAAACATGAAAACCATACCCGACTGGGCGCGTTTAAAATTCGCGGTGGTTTGACCTTTTGCCGGTATCTGGGGCGGCTGCCCGATACTGCGCGCGGTATTGTTTCGGCAACGCGGGGCAATCACGGGCAAAGTCTTGCCCATGCGGCCAGTCGTTTCGGAATGGCGGCAACCATTGTCGTTCCGCACGGCAATTCTGTTGAAAAGAATGCTGCCATGCGCGCCTGGGGTGCCGAGGTGATCGAGCATGGCGACGATTTTCAGGCCGCAGCAGAATTTGCACATAGCTATGCCACAAGCGAAGGGGCGGTCATGGTTCCGCCTTTCCATCCGGAACTTGTGCGTGGTGTTGCTTCCTATGGGCTGGAACTGTTTGACGATATAAAGGGGCTTGATCGCGTTTACGTTCCCGTTGGAATGGGATCGGGGATCTGTTCGCTGATTGCTGTGCGCGATGCGTTGGGCCTTGATACGGAAATTGTCGGGGTGGTTGCCTGTGGCGCAGATGCCGTGCGTCAGTCTTTTCTGGCCGGAAAGGTGATCAATACACCCGTTGCTGATACATTTGCCGATGGCGTGGCGTGTCGAAGCCCCGACCCCAGGGTGATTGAAATCATCACAAAGGGCGCAGCCGACATTGTTGCTGTCAGTGATGATCAGATCGCAGATGCCATGCGTCTTTATTTCAGTTGCTGTCACACGCTGGCCGAGGGGGCCGGTGCGGTGCCGCTGGCCGCGGCAATTGCTGAACGTGATCGCAATATTGGCAAAAAAGTCGCCCTTGTCCTGACCGGGGCCAATATCGATCGGGCCGACTTTGCCCGCATCCTTTCGGGAGACGAAAGATGACCTATCGTTCAAATCGTGCGCCACTCAGCCCCACTGAGGACGCGCGTCATCTCATGTTTGATGACCTTGAAAAGCTTGGCCGTATCCTGGTGGAAACCGGTGATGTCGCCCATGGCTTTATTCAGGGGGCGGATGACATGGATGTGACCTGTCGCGATTTCTCTGCTTTTGACCCCTCGCGCCCCTTATCAAGGCAGGGAAGCGGCACGCTTGATGCGTTGCGGGCAGCCAAGGAAGAAATTCTGCCGCTGCTCGCCGCATCAATCGGACCCCGTTATCTTGGATTTGTTACCGGCGGTACCACCCCGGCGGCCCTTGTCGGTGATTGGCTGGCATCCGCGGTCGATCAGAATGCGACCGGCCCGGAAGGATCGGTCAATGCCGCCGTCGAGGAACAGGTCATCAACTGGCTGTGTGATATCGGCAATCTGCCCCGAGACCGGTTTGATGGTGTGCTGACCGCCGGGGCAACGGTTTCCAATCTTTTGGGATTGGTCACGGCCCGGCAATGGTGCGGCGAGCAGGTCGGTGTCAATATTGATGCGGATGGTGCGTCGGTCCTGCCCGATCTTGCGATCTTTGCGGCAAGTCCGCATGCCAGCATGATCAAGGACCTGTCGATAACCGGGATTGGTCGAAACAGTTTTATCAAGGTCGCCACACTCCCGGGGACCGAGGAAACGGATCTTTCTGACCTTAGGGCAAAGCTTGAAGCCAGCGACGCGCGCGCAAAGATTGTCATTGCCTCGGCCGGGACGGTCAATGCCACCGATTTTGATGACTTGAATGCGATTGCCGATTTGTGTGCGGCATTTGGGGCATGGTTGCATGTTGATGCCGCATTCGGTTTCTTTGCCGCACTTGATGATCGCAGGGCACATTTTCTGTCCAGTTTGGACCGTGCGGATTCCATAACGTCTGACGGGCATAAATGGCTTAATGTGCCCTATGATTGCGGGATATTCCTGACGCGGCATATTTCGGTATTGGAAACCTGCTGCCGTGCCTTTGCCCCGTATCTTGAGACCAAGGCAATCGGCAACAGCTATATCAATCGGGGCGTCGAAAATTCCCGACGGTTTCGGGCCTTGCCGCTTTGGATGACGATGATGGCCTATGGCATTGACGGAATGGCGGCGGTCATCCGGGCCAATTGCGATCAGGCGGTCGATCTGGCCATGTGGGTGCGCACGCATGAAAAACTTGAATTGCTGCGCGAACCGAAACTCAATGTCACGATGTTCGCATCCGTTGGCAGCGATGATGATAATCGTGCCTTGCTTGATCGGATCAATGCGGGCGGGAAGACCTTTTTGACGCCGACGATTTATGGCGGGCGGTTCGGGTTCCGCGCGGCCTTTTCAAACTGGCGGACGCAGGATCACGATCTTGCCATCGTCAAGCAAGCAATCGAGATGGCTCTTTGATCCGAATTTCTCTAGGTTCGGATAGCATGAGAAAAGCAGAACTTTCCGTCTTCAGGATACCAAGATATGACCACCCAGACTTTGCCGATCTATCAGATTGATGCCTTTACCGACATGCTGTTTGCCGGTAACCCGGCGGCGGTTGTGCCCTTGTCGGGTTGGCTTGCCGACGATGTTTTGCAGAAAATCGCCATGGAAAACAATCTGTCGGAAACCGCATTCTTTGTTCCGTATGATGACAAGGATGAAGCCGATTTTCACATCCGCTGGTTTACCCCGACGGTGGAGGTGCCGCTTTGCGGGCATGCAACCCTTGCCAGCGCGTTTGTGATTTTCAACCATCTTGGTTTCAAGTCGGATTTGCTTAAACTGCAAAGCAAAAGCGGTATTTTGACGGCCCGGCGCGACCATGATGCGATCGTCCTCGACTTTCCCAAACAACCGATCAAGACTAACGAAATTCCGCAAGATGTGCTGACGGCACTTGGCGGTGCCAAACCTGTTGAATCCTTTGTCGTTGCCAGTCGTGATACCGACATTGTTGCCGTCTATGACAATGCAAAAACCGTGCGGGACATGGCGCCCGACATGTCGGTGCTTGGCCGCCTGACCGGACGCGGGGTGATCGTGACGGCACCGGGGGACAAGACCGGGATTGATATGATTTCACGCTTTTTCGTGCCGGCGATCGGGATCAATGAGGACCCGGTGACGGGCTATATGCATTGTGTGGTGGCCCCTTATTGGTCGGACAAGCTTGGTCAGGCCGATGTCGTCGGATATCAGGCATCTGCACGCGGCGGGGTTGTTGCATGCAAGGTTGCGGGCGACCGGGTCGAGCTGAAGGGCGAGGCCGTCCTGTATCTTAAGGGTGAAATTGTTGTGCCGGCGTAAAATGCGGCATTCAGTTTCAAGGCACAGGGCGGGCAACAGGATTGTTGTCCGCTTTTTGTTTGCGAAAACCATATGTAAAACGGCGGTTTTTCATTGGCCGGTTCGTACCGATTAATCCGCATTGAACCGCCGCGACGCTGTTTTTTTATTGACCGGCCCATAGGGCTTTCGTCTAAGTAAAGGCAAAATACGATGAATGCGGGCAGGGCGCAGGGATAAAATTCCGTGCCTGAAACCGCAAAGGGTGCTGGTTTTACAGGGGTAGATTTATCGTGATCGAAAGTGTTGTCGCCAGTTCTGCGACGCCAATGCAGATGTGGGTGGTCCTGGCACTTGTTGCCGGGTCGCTTGTCCTGTACGGGCTTGAGCGCATTTCGCTTGAACTGACCAGCATGGCGCTGATTGCGACCCTGTTGCTGTTTTTCGAATTCTTCCCGTTGCTTGACGGCAATGGTGAAAACCTGCTGGGTGCGGACACGATTATGTCCGGCTTTGCCAACCCGGCATTATTGACGGTTCTGTCCCTGCTTGTTGTCGGACAAGGGATGGTGCTTACCGGTGGTGTCAGTTATATCGCCGGCCTGATCACCGAACATGGCGGCAAGAACGCAGCCGTTGCGATTTTTATCGGCCTGTTCGTGGTTATGCTGATGTCGGCATTCCTGAACAATACGCCGGTTGTTGTTATCTTTATCCCGATCATTCAGGCCCTGGCAGAGCGGATTGAACGTTCGCCAAGTGCTCTTATGATCCCGCTTTCCTATGCCGCGATTCTGGGCGGGATGACCACCCTGATCGGTTCGTCAACCAACCTTCTGGTTTCCAGTTCCCTGATCGAACTGGGCATGCCGGGGCTGGAATTCTTTGAATTCACGACGGTTGGCAGTGTTCTGGCGATTGCCGGTTTTGTCTATGTTCTGTTCATTGCGCCGCGCCTTTTGCCGGCCCTGGCATCGATGCGTAGCAAGCTTGCCAATCCTGACAGCAGTGGCAAACAGTTCATTGCCCAGATCACGGTCGGCCCGGCATCGCAAATGATCGGAACCCGTCCGGTGGCGGGCTTCTTCAAAAACCTGCCCAACATCACCATTCAAATGATCGTGCGTCGCGAACATGCGGAATTGCCGCCATTTGAAAGTGATATGGAAATTCAGGCGGGTGATGTTCTGGTTGTTGCTGCGACCCGCAAGGCCCTGACCGAGGCCCTTCAGAAGGATCCGGGACTTCTGCATGCCGATGCTGCTGCCGTCAGTGGCGATGGCGAAGAAACGCCACAGAAATCGACCCAGCTTCTGGCCGAAGTCATGTTGCCGCCCGGTTCGCGTCTGATCGGGTTTAACCTTGAACAGATCGGTTTCCGCTATCAGTACAAATGTCTTGTTCTGGGTATTCAGCGCCGTTCACGCATGATCCGTACCCAAATGACGGAAATCCGCCTTGAGGCCGGGGACGTTTTGCTGGTGCAGGGGCGTTCCGAAGATGTCGAGGCACTGCGCACCATTCGTGATGTGGTGTTGCTGGAATGGTCGACGCGTACCTTGCCGCGTCCGTTCCATGCCCGCCGCGCGGCAACCATTTTCCTTGGTGTGATTGCGCTTGCCGCGACCGGCATTGTTCCGATCATGGTTTCAAGCTTCATCGGTGCGGGGCTTATGATTGCATCCGGGGCGCTCAATTTGCGGCAGGCATCGCGCGCGATTGATCGCAAGATCGTGCTGCTGGTTGCAGCAGCATTGGCGTTGGGCAATGCGTTGCAATTGACTGGCGGGGCGGAATTCGTTGCCGATCAGTTGTTGACGGTGACACGCGGGGCACCGGCACCGGTCATCCTGTCATTGTTCTTCCTGATTGTGGCGGCCTTTACCAATGTGCTGTCGAACAATGCCTGTGCGGTTCTGTTTACGCCGATTGGAATCGGCATGGCCCAGCAACTTGGCGTGCCGCCGCATGTCTTTGCAATTGCGGTGGTGATGGCGGCGAACTGTTCGTTTGCATCGCCTGTTGGTTATCAGACCAACCTGCTTGTCATGGGGCCGGGGCATTACCGGTTTATCGATTTCCTTAAGGCCGGAACGCCTTTGATTGTGTTGCTTTGGATTGCGTTCAGCCTGTTTGCGCCGTGGTATTACGACATCCCGTTTTGATCGGGTTTTGATCCCGTATGGGCAATCAGCCCATGATGATTTTCAGAGAATGGCCAGCCATGCAAAATTGGCTGGCTTGTCTGTGTCGAAGGCGTTTGACTTTTGCCTTTGTGTCAATAGGATCAGCCCCCTAATTTGATCGGGAATGATCCGGCCGGATCGTTCCAGCTGCTCAGGAATATGCCGATGGCCCAGACTGCCGAGAATCCCGCTTTCGCAAAGCCCGCACTTCGCCCTGCAAGCCCGAACTTTTCGTCGGGTCCGTGCAAAAAGCGTCCGGGCTGGTCTGCTTCTGCGCTTGAAACGGAAATTCTTGGTCGTTCTCATCGCTCCAAACTGGGCAAACAGCGTCTTGAAGAAGTCATTGACCGTTCGCGCGCCGTTTTGAACCTGCCTGATAACTACCTGTTGGGCGTTGTTCCGGCATCCGACACCGGTGCGGTCGAGATGGCGCTTTGGTCGCTTTTGGGCGCGCGCGGTGTCGATATGCTGGCGTGGGAAAGTTTCGGCGCGACTTGGGTCACGGATGTGGTCAAGCAGCTTAAACTTGATGATGTCCGCACCCTTGATGCCGATTATGGCAAGCTGCCCGATCTTGGTTCTGTAGATTTTGATCGTGATGTTGTCTTTACCTGGAATGGCACGACCGCCGGTGTGCGTGTTCCAAACGGGGACTGGATCGCCGATAACCGCAAGGGCCTGACCATTTGTGATGCGACGTCGGCGATTTTTGCCATGGAATTGCCGTGGGACAAGCTCGATGTCGTGACCTATAGCTGGCAGAAGGTTCTGGGCGGTGAGGGCGGCCATGGTGTGATCATCCTGAGCCCGCGGGCCGTTGCACGCCTTGAAAGCCATACGCCGGCATGGCCGATGCCCAAAATCTTCCGCATGACCAAGGGTGGCAAGCTGATTGATGGCATTTTCCGCGGTGAAACGATCAATACCCCGTCGATGCTGGTTGTCGAAGATGCGATTGACGCCCTGAAATGGGCAGAAGACATTGGTGGTCTTGATGGTCTGTTGGCGCGTACCCGCGAAAACCGCGCCCATCTTGACGCGTGGCTTGCGACCAGCGACTGGGCTGCCGATCTTGCCGAAGACCCGGCAACCGCATCAAACACATCGATGTGCATCAAGATTGTCGATCCCTGGGCACTGGCATTGCCCGCAGATCAGCAGGCAGCACTTCCGAAAAAGATTTCTCAGCTGCTTGAAGCGGAAAATGTCGCCCTTGATATCAATGGTTACCGCGACGCGCCGGCTGGCCTGCGGATTTGGGGTGGTGCGACCGTGGAACCAAGCGATATCAAGGCACTTTTGCCGTGGCTTGATTGGGCTTATGCGGTGGTAAAAGCCGAGTTTTCCGCTGCCTGAGAAACATTTCGTACGTATTATTTGCGTTTTTGGGGTTTTCCCCGTTGCCCTGTCCGGCACAACGCGGTAGTAACCGCTACCGGATAGTGAGCCTTGAGTAATCCTTGGGGCATTATCGAGCCTGATTGAATTTGCGCGCCTCGTCCGGGAAAGCACACAAAATGACCGAACTCGCCAGGAAAGCACTTTTGCCCGCCGGCCTGCAGGATGTCCTGCCGGGAACCGCTGCGCGGGAAGCCGAAATCCGCGAAAAGCTGATGGCCAGTCTGGCACATGCAGGCTATGACCGTGTGAAAACGCCGCTGGTCGAGTTTGAAGAAAGCCTGCTCGAAGGGGCCGCTCCGGAACTGGCAACCCAGACCTTCCGTCTTATGGATCCTGAATCGCGCCGCATGATGGGGCTGCGTTCGGACATGACCCCGCAGGTCGGTCGTATTGCCGCCACCCGTCTTGGCGATGCGCCGCGGCCGTTGCGGTTGTCCTATTCCGGGGATGTGTTGCGGATCAAGGGATCGCACCTGCGCCCGGAACGTCAGTTCGCACAGGTTGGTGCGGAACTTATTGGCGTTTCGAGTGCCGCAGCCGATACCGAGATTGTTCTGCTGGCGCTTGAAGCACTTGAAACCATTGGTCTTGCCGATGTTTCGGTTGACCTGAACCTGCCGACATTGCCCGTACGCCTGTTTGATGCATTCGGTGTGTCGCGTGATGATCGCGAAGCCCTGACCGAGGCGCTTGAACGTCGCGACGTCGCGGCCCTTCGCGTGATGGATGGCAAGGTTACCGATGTGCTTGTTGCCTTGCTTGAGGCGGCCGGTCCGGCGACAACGGCATTGCCAAAGCTTAAAAAGCTCGAACTGCCGTTAGGCGCATCCGAGGAGCTTTATCGTTTGATTGATGTTGCGGAACGCATTCTGGCATCTGATCTTGATGCGGCCCTGACCATTGATCCGGTTGAAATGGCCGGTTTCCGTTATCAGACCGGTGTCAGCTTTACCCTGTTTGCCCGCAATGTCCGTGGTGAGATCGGGCGTGGCGGCCGTTACCGGGCCGGTGGCGCATCGGGTGAAGCAGCGACCGGCATGTCGCTTTATATGGATAGTATTTTGCGTGGACTTCCGGATGCGAAACCGGTGGAACGGGTTTACCTTCCGCTTGGTACCCCGCAGCGAGAAGCCCGCAAATTGCGTGCCGAAGGCCATTACACGGTTGCTGCCCTTGAAGGTGCTGCCGAGGCCAAAACAGAAGACGGTGCGCGCGTCGAAGCGCGCCGCATGGGCTGTGATTACATTTATCTTGGCGGCCAGGTCGTGCCGCTGAACGCTTAGGGTCTGGACCCTAACTGAACGAACTTTTTATCGCGCAAGGAGTTTTGCGATGACCAATGTTGCCGTGATCGGTTCCCAGTGGGGGGACGAAGGTAAAGGCAAGATCGTCGACTGGCTGTCCGAACGGGCCGATGTCGTTGTGCGTTTCCAGGGTGGTCATAACGCCGGTCATACTTTGGTGATCGATGGCGTGACCTATAAACTCAGCCTGTTGCCGTCCGGCATTGTTCGCCAGAACAAGCTGTCTGTGATCGGCAACGGCGTTGTTGTTGATCCGTGGGCGTTGCTTGCCGAAATCGGCCGCCTGAAAGAGCAGGGCGTGGATATCACCCCGGAAAACCTGCGTCTGGCGGAAAATGCCTGCCTGATCCTGCCGCTGCATGGCAATCTGGATCGTGCACGCGAAGCGGCGGCATCGGGTGACAACAAGATCGGCACCACCGGTCGCGGTATCGGCCCGGCTTATGAAGACCGTGTTGGTCGTCGTGCGATCCGCGTTGGTGATCTGGCCGATGTTGATCTGCTTGAGGCAAAGGTTGAAAACCTTCTGACCCACCATAATGCGCTTTTGCGTGGTCTGGGCCAGCCGGAAGTCGACGGGGCAGAGCTTCTTGCCCAGCTTAAGGAAATCGCGCCGAAAATCCTGCCGTTCTCTGACACCGTCTGGAAATCGCTGAACCAGTTCAAGGAAGCTGGCAAGCGTATCCTATTTGAAGGTGCCCAGGGCACCATGCTTGATATTGATCACGGTACTTATCCGTTCGTGACGTCTTCAAACACGGTATCGGGTCAGGCTGCTGCCGGTTCCGGAATGGGCCCGTCCGGTGTTGGTTATGTTCTTGGTATCACCAAGGCCTATACCACCCGTGTCGGCGAAGGACCGTTCCCGTCCGAACTGTTTGACGCCGATGGCGAACGTCTTGGCGAACGTGGCCGTGAATTTGGCGTTGTGACCGGTCGTAAACGCCGTTGTGGCTGGTTTGATGCCGCCCTGGTGCGCCAGTCGGTCAAAGTCAACGGCATCACCGGTATCGCTCTGACCAAGCTTGACGTGCTTGACGGTTTTGATGAAATCAAGATCTGCACCGGCTATGACATTGACGGAAAGATCTATGATCATCTTCCGGCCAACCAGCGTCTTCAGGCCAAGGCAAAGCCGGTTTATGAAACCATCGAGGGCTGGTCTGAAACGACCATGGGTGCGCGCAGCTGGGCCGATCTTCCGGCAGCAGCCATCAAATATGTTCGCCGCATCGAAGAACTGATCGAAGCGCCGGTGGCATTGCTGTCAACCAGCCCGGAACGTGATGACACCATTCTGGTTCACGACCCGTTCAGCGCCTGATACAGGGTTTGTGCATCGCACAGCAAAAGCCACCAGTTCCGACTGGTGGCTTTTTTCGTTTTGTCTGAATGTGTTGTCGCATGCAGGCCCGGTGTGCCGGTCTTATAACAGCTTGCTCGTGTGGCGTATCAGAAGTATCGTTTTATCAACCTTTTGACGGTAGCGTACTGAATGTCGCCTCAGGATGACGGTTCATCAGATCATGCGCGTCACCAAATAACGATAACTCGTAAAGAAATATCGGGATCATGGCAGAGCAAGCAGAAGACCAGGAACAGGAAGTTTCGAGCGGTGCTGCGCGAGAACCAGTGATGGATGCGCCGGGGGGCGGTGCGCCTGCACCCGAAGAACCCGATGATACCAATCCCGAAGCCGGTCCGGAAAATGTCGAGTTTTCAACCGGCGGCAAAAGCATCGAAATCGGCAATTTCCGGGTCTTTCTTGATCTGCGTATGCCGGAATTTGATATGGGCCCGTGCAAGGCCTATTCCGCTGATAATTTACGCCGCGATGAAGGCAGTGCGTTTGCGGTTGTTGCCGACCCGGCCTTGCCAACCCGTCAGGAACATATCAACTTTCTGACTGGTATGCATATGGCAGGTCAGATTGACCTGCTTGACAGCGAGATTGCCTATTGGCCGCCATTCGGGCGCAACACCATGGTGTTGTTCTATGAAAAGCCCGCTGGCGGTCGTGTCGTCACTGGTGAAAGCAAAAAGGCGACCATCGACGAACACGAAATCGGCACAGTGGTCATCGAACCGCTTATGGGTGTGTTGCAGTCCTTTGGCGAAAAAAATCTGGCACATCGCAATATTCGTGCTGGCAACCTGTTTTATGCTGACCCGTTGCGCCAGAAAGTCGTTCTGGGGGATTGTGCCGCGACACCACCGGGCTATGCCCAGCCGCTTGTCTATGAAACAACCGCCAGAATGAGCGCCGATGCCGCAGGTCGCGGATCGGGTACCATCATGGACGATCTGTATGCCCTGGGCATGACATTGGCGGAACTCGGGATCGGTCACCGTCCGCTCAGTAAACTGGGCGATCAGGAGATCATGGATCTCAAACTGGCAAAGGGATCGTTTCAGGCAATTGCATCACAGGAAAGATTGCCACTGGTTCTGATCGAGCCGGTTCGCGGGTTGCTTTGTGATGACCCCGAAGAACGCTGGGGTTTTGCCGAACTGAATGCATGGCTGGACGGTCGCCGGACCAAGCCGGTGCAGGCCAATAGCGAAAAACGCGCCGCACGATCCCAGAACCTGTCGGGGCGTGACTACTATACCGTGCGTTCCCTTGCCCAAGGAATGGCAAAGAACTGGGTCAGTGCACTTGCGCCATTGCGCGACGGCACGATCGAGATTTGGCTGCGGCGCGGTCTTGGCGACAATGATCGGGCCAAGGCACTTGCAGATGCCATGCGGCAGTTGCAATGGGCAGGCGCGGACAAGCGTGCGGCCGAAGATGTTCTGGTCGCACGTGCTATCCTGATCATGGACCATCAGGGACCGGTCCGGTTCAAGGGCTTTTCGGCCATGGTCGATGGTCTTGGATATATGTTGTCCTATGACGTGCAGCATGGACGTGGCCCACAGCGATTTGCTGATGTGATCGTCCGCGACATTCCGGCCTACTGGTTTGGCCGCCAGGAAGGCTTCAGCCCGGAAATTCAAAAGCTTCAGCAGGTATATAAAAACCTGCGCTATTACGTTCAGCAACAAAGTGCAGGTTATGGCTATGAGCGTTGTCTTTACGCGCTTGTGCGTAACCAGCATTGCCTGAGCCCGATGATCGAACAGGAATATGTTGTTGAAATTTCGCAACTTCTTCCGGCGCTCGAAAAGGCAGCGGAAAGTGCGTCTGAAGACAGCTGGCCGGTGGATCGCCATATTGCTGCTTTCATCGCCACCCGTCTTGAAGATGATATCGAAGGCCAGTTGATGGCCATGCAAAACCCGTCTGACGAGGTCGAATACAGCCGCGCCATCATCAGTATGTTGGCGATTGTGCAATGGCGTCACGGACCGGACAATTTGCAAAATCTGTCGCACTGGGTGGCGCGGCTTATGGAACCGGCCATCAAGGTATTCCACAGCAAGGCGCGTCGGGAACGGGTTGAAACCGAAATCCCGAAACTGGCCAAGCGCGGCAATCTGGTGGAGCTTTACAACCTGATCAATGATGAACAGGAACGCCGCAAGGATCAGTCCGAATTTGTCGAGGCCGTGGCTGAATATTCCGAAGCCGAAAGCGAGGTTTTCGACCTTGAATCTTCGGGGCCGGCGCGATTGGAACTTGCGGAAAAAGTCGGTCAGCAGGCCGCGGCATTCGCATCAACCATGATCGCGCTGCTGACGGTATCGGCACTGTTCTTGATGCATATCTTTTAAGGGATCGACATGGCAAAAGGTAAAAGCACCAAAAAGGGCGGCCGCGGCGCATTTTCCGGTTTGTCCGTGGTTGCATCTGCTGTGCTGCTATTCATGGTCGCCCTGCCGACCTTTGTGACATTGGTGGTCGGCTTGTTGCCGTCGCTGGTTGCGTTCATTTTCGATCGCAGCCCGGGCCGGACCATGGCGCGTTGTGTGTTTGGTCTGAATTTTTCCGGTGTCGCACCCTATATCCTTGAACTGTGGCAAGTGCCGTCGCAAACGGTGGGCGGTGCGACCCAGCAGATCTTTCAGCCACTGGCATTATCAATCATGTACGGGGCGGCGGGCCTTGGCTGGTTGCTGTATCTTGCGATGCCCCCGATCGTTGCCAATGTGCTTAATCTTTCTGCCCAGCGCCGGGTAGGGGAGCTTCGTAAAAAGCAGCGTGCCCTGATCAAAACCTGGGGCGACAGTCTGATCAAGGAAGTCGACCGGTCCGGGAACTGATCATGCCATGATGTTTTGATCCGATTTACATCATCGATGACATAAAAAACGGCGGACAATTTGTCCGCCGTAGTTCGTTGCAAGGGGGAAGAGGGCTGGTAAACACCCTTAGTGTGGCAGATCGCTGTGGATCGATTTACGGACTTTTTCAAAGGCCCGGACTTCGATCTGCCGGATGCGTTCGCGTGAAATACCATAGGCGACACTGAGGTTTTCCAGAGTAACCGGACTTTCAAGCAGGCGACGCTGGGTCAGAATGTCACGTTCGCGATCGTTAAGATGCGACATGGCACTTTTAAGCATATTCATCCGTTGCAGGAATTCTTCACGTTTGCCGTAAAGGGTTTCCTGGTCTTCGTCGTCGCTTTCGATCCAGTCGACCCATTCACCATCGCCGTCAACACGGACAGGTGCATTGAGCGAATGATCAGGACCGGCAAGGCGACGGTTCATCATAATCACGTCATCTTCGGAAACATTCAGCTTGGTCGCGATGAGTTCGACCTGTTCTGGTAACAGATCCCCTTCATCAATCGCCTGCATCTGGCTTTTGAGTTTGCGAAGATTAAAGAACAATTTCTTCTGCGCGGCCGTGGTGCCCATTTTCACAAGCGACCAGGAATGCAGGATATATTCCTGAATGGCTGCGCGGATCCACCACATGGCGTAGGTTGCAAGCCGGAAACCCTTGTCAGGGTCAAAACGTTTGACAGATTGCAGCAGGCCCACGTTGCCTTCGGAAATCAATTCATTCAAAGGCAGACCATAGCCGCGATAGCTCATGGCAATCTTGGCAACCAGTCGCAGATGGCTTGTGATCAGTTTTTCCGCCGACTTGTCACAATCGTTGTCGCGGAAATTGCATGCGTACGTCGTTTCCTGTTCGGGGGTAAGCATCGGGTAACGTCGGATACGCTGCAAATATACAGTCAGACCATCCTGAGAGATTACTGGCAGAGCATTTCCCTGTTTCATTGAAGCCTCCCGTTATGCTTCGATCAAGTGCTGTTATCCCCTAGCACTGACTAAACCTTATACGAGGGTATTAGATGGCGTCAATTATTTTTTGACCATAAAGTTTAATCTATACTATCCCTTGGGATAGGTTCAGGCTCTCAATCAATGCGTTCAAGTCGTCGGGAAGGGGTGCTGTTGTCGATATATATTCCCCGGTGCGAGGGTGAATAAATCCCAGAGTTCTGGCGTGTAGAGCCTGTTTGTTGAATGCGTTCAGAAGTTCCTGCGTCTCCAAGTTGCACTTCTGTGAATTTTTATTCCTGCCGTAAACGGGATCACACACAAGTGAGTGGCCGATATGGGTCATATGCACCCGAATTTGGTGGGTTCGGCCGGTCGCAAGACGGCATTCAACCAGAGATGCTAACGAGTCGTCTCTGAACTGAAGTGTTTTGTAGTGGGTTAGTGCATATTTTCCGCCGGTTCTAAGAACCGTCATTTTCTTGCGGTTGCGCGGACTTCTGCCGATATTGCCTTCGATATCACCGGCAAGCGGACACGGAACCCCCCACACAACCGCAAGGTACGCCCGATCGATATTTTCCTTGTCCTCGGAAAACAGGGTCGAAAGGGCACGGTGGGCCGTATCGTTTTTGGCAACGACCATCGCGCCGCTGGTATCCTTGTCCAGTCGGTGGACGATGCCGGGTCGCTTGACCCCACCAATTCCCGAAAGACTATCGCCGCAATGGGCCAGAAGCGCATTGACCAGCGTACCGCTTTCATTTCCGGCCGCCGGATGGACAACCATCCCCGCCGGTTTGTTGATCACCAAAAGGTCATCATCTTCATAGAGGACATCAAGTTTGATGTTTTCGGCAATCGGCTCGGCCGGTTCGGCCGGCGGAATGACAAGTTCAAACACGTCATCCTGTTTGACTTTGGCCGACATCTTGCGCGCGACATCGCCATTCACGCGCAGATGACCATCTTCGATCAATGCCTTGATGCGGGATCGGGACTGATCCGGCCAGGCCACAGCCAGCACCTTGTCAAGGCGCGCACCTTCGTCCTGGGCCGTTGCAATATAGCGGAGTTCTTCTGGCATCTGGTCGCTACTGGTCATCAATGTCTTGCAGTCTGATTTCGATATGCAGTGTAACAGGTTATGCTTTGTGCTGGCAGCTTGTAGCTGTTTTATGCCCGATTGCAATGAAATGCCGTCATGATCCCGGGGATGAGGCCGCCTCGTGTGCGCGCAGGAATACGGAAACCATCAAAAGGAGCGATCCAATACACAGGGCACGACAAAGGGCGCGGCCCGTTTATGTTGTGATCTTGCAATTGTCGGTGCTTGCAGCTATGGCGTTGGGATGAGTTTTGCGTGATCGGGGCAGTTGACCGGCCATGCTGATGTCAAACAGATGGGTTGGTTGGAAATAAGATGCGTGTAGTTAAGGCCTTGGTTGTGTTCATGGGGGTGCTGATCGTGATCGGCATCGGGCTTGTGGCCTATGGGCTGTCGCTTGATAAAAGCGCCAAGGAAGCAGATAGCGCCGATACGGGGCAGGCGCCTTCGGTTCCGATCGCAGGCCTTGATAACGGCCCGCAGGTGGCGACCGGATTTTCCGGTGCACCCGTCATCCCGGATTTTGGTGACATCACTATCGATATTGCACCTGGTGAAGTGCTGGTCGCTTATTCCGTTCAGGGAACACAGGCAATCCTGCATATCGAAGGCCCGGATGGATTTGGTGCGCGTCTTGTGATTGTGTCGCTGACCGATAAAAAGGTCCTTGGTCGTATTATTTTGAATGCTGACGGCCAATAGGTCTCAGACAGGGCCAACAAGGGCAGGGCAAACAGGGTGGCGGCAGCATGACAAATCAGAAAGCCTGCGACACCGGCGATCATTCGGCTGTCATTCTGTCTGCTGACCTGCATCAGGAAATGTGCAATCTGGCCGCAATGCAATGGCCGGAAGAATGCTGTGGGCTTCTTGTTGCGTCAAAGCAGACACCAGACCGGATCCGTCGGGTGGTGGCAGCACGCAATGTTGCCGATGATCCGCTCAGAACCTTTGAAATTGATCCGCAAACCCTGATTGATACCTATCGTCTGGCCCGTCAAAGCGGTGACGAGGTGGTGGGCTGTTTTCATTCGCATCCAAATGGCAGTGTCTTGCCCTCAACAACGGATCGTGGTCGTGCCGATGTGGACGGTTTTTTGTGGCTGATAATTGCCACTGACAATTCCGGGGTTCTGGACAGCCGCATGTATCGCGCACATCATCAGAAGCCGACAAACGGGCAGGACGGCGATGTTATTCGCTATTTCCGGCGATGTGTTCTGACGGATGGCAACCCGTCGTGATTTATGCAACCGGCAAAGTCAGCCGGTTTGATTGATCAGATCGGCAACATTGTCGGGAATTGAGGTGTGCTTTTTCATCACGGTTTCGAGTGCCAGCACCAGTGCCAACTCGACCTTGCCTTCCTTGCCCATCGATTTCAGGATCGAGAGTGATTTTTCGACGCTAAATCGTGGTTTGTAGGCACGTTCTTCAAGCAACGCCCCCATGATATCGCAAATCGTAAGAATACGTGTCAGATCGGGAATGGCGTCCGCCGTCAACCCATCGGGATAGCCGCTGCCATCAAGATATTCGTGATGATGTCTGACACTATGAAGGACGGCCGGGTCAAGATTTCCCTGTTCAGACAGCTTCTTGTACCCTTCGACAGGATGGCGTTTGATGATCTCGAACTCTTCGGGGGTAAGTTCCCCCGGCTTGTCGAGGATCGTGTCCGAAATCCAGATCTTGCCAATATCGTGCAGAAGCCCGGCCTCGGTCAGTTTCGCGACGTCGGTTTTGCTCATGCCCGTACTTTGTGCAAAGGCACAGGCAATGCCGGTCACTAGCAAGATGTGCTGGAATGTTGACTGGTGATAGACGCGCACCGTGCTTAACCATTCCGAAATGCCCAGATCGGCAATGGCAGTTGCGATATTCTGGCCGGCCTCGTTGATCTGTTTCAGGTCGACGGGCTGATTGCTGGTGATTTTGTCAAAGCTGTTCTGGATGGCTTTCGCTGCCAGCTGCGTGGTCGCGGTTGCAGTCTTGCCCGTCATGCCATAGGCCGTGCGACGGTCTTCAATATAAGTCGCCAGCGACTTTTCCGATAATGGCTTGAGAATGGTTTTGCGCGCGCCAAGTGCTGTGGCCTGCAACTCGTCTTGAAGGTTGCCCTTGCCGATTGCAATAATCTGGTCCGAGCCGCGCTCCGATACTTTGCGAAAGGCCCGAAGCCTGGCAATCATGTCCGGGTTCTGAAGATCGACATCTATGATCAGCGACATGATATCAGCCGGGATCGGCTTTGCCGGATCAAGCAGGCACAGATCAAACCCCATCAAGCTTTCCGGAAGCAAGTGACGGTGGTCCTGATCGCACAGGACGTGAATTATGTTTACGTTATTTTGCGGCACGGTCCCGACGCTTGCTCAATCTGTTCAAATCCCCTTCTTATCGAGTTAAAGTAGAAGAATGCGAAATTCAAGTGTTGGCTAGTCGTTGCGTCCTACCGACAGGGCGTCAAGAATCTGTTTTTTGCCAATGGTTCCGATGGGGTGATTGTCGTGGCCCGTTACCGTGATTGCGGTATCCGAACCAAGTGCCACCGGCAGGATATCCTCAAGCCGGGTATCGTAGCGGACCGCATGCGCGGTTGAAAACCCGTCGGTGCCGGATGCCGGTTTTACCGGTTCCATGATGCTTCTGGCACGCAGGACCTTGCCCCGGTTCACATCCCGGGTAAAGGCCTGCACATAGGCGTCAGCCGGGTTAAGAACGATTTCTTCGGGTCGGCCGACCTGAATGAGTTTCCCGTCCTTGAGAATGGCAATCCGGTCACCGATCTTGAGTGCCTCGTCTAGGTCATGGGTGATGAAGACAATGGTCTTGTGCAGTTCCGCCTGAAGCTTCATCAACTCGTCCTGCATGTCCGATCTGATCAGGGGATCAAGGGCGGAAAAGGCCTCGTCCATCAAAAGGACTTCCGGGTCGGTGGCGAGCGCCCGGGCAAGGCCAACACGCTGTTGCATGCCACCTGAAAGCTGATCGGGGAACTTGGCTTCGTACCCGGCAAGCCCGACGCGATCAATCCATTTGCTTGCGGCTGCTTCGCGGGTTTTGCGATCAGTTCCCTGGATTTCGAGCCCGTAGGCGACATTGTCCATTACATTGCGATGGGGGAACAACCCGAACCGTTGAAACACCATGCCAAGCCGCTTGCGACGAAATGCATTCAGGGTCGGGATATCCATCGACAGAATATCTTCGCCGCCAAACGATACCTGGCCTGCGGTTGGATCAATCAGGCGATTAAGGTGGCGGATCAATGTCGATTTTCCGGATCCCGAAAGGCCCATGACCACAAATGTTTCGCCCTGTTCAATTGACAGGGACACATCATGAAGGCCCACCGTGTTGCCGGTCTTTGCAAGGATTTCTTCCTTGTCCGATCCGGACTTTGCCAGTTCAAGTGCAACATCCGGATCAGGGCCGAATATTTTGAAAATATTGCGTATTTCGATATAGCTCATTGCCCGTCCTCCGCGCTTGATGTGCGCTGGGATCGCTTGCCATAGGCCTGGCCGATCCGGTCAAAAACGACCGCCAGAAGCACAATCGCAATGCCGGCTTCCATGCCTGCGCCGACATCAAGGCGCTGGATACCCATCAGGACCTGCTCGCCAAGGCCGCGTGCGCCGATCATGGACGCAATCACCACCATGGAAATGGACATCATGGTTGTCTGGTTGATGCCCGCCATGATGTTGGGCAGGGCAAGCGGCAGCTGAACACCAAACAGAATCTGTTTGCGGCTGGCGCCGAACGAACGTGATGCTTCAAGAACTTCGGGATCGACCAGACGAATACCAAGATCGGTCAGACGAATGACCGGTGGTGCGGCATAGATCACGGTGGCCAGAATGGCCGGCACCTTGCCCAGCCCGAACAACATCAGGGCCGGGATCAGATACACAAAGCTTGGCATGGTTTGCATGGTGTCCAGGACAGGCAGCATAATGGCCCGCAACCGGTTCGACATTGCCATTGCGATGCCGACCGGAACCCCGATAACGACCGAAAGCGAGGTCGCAACAATCATCAGGGCAAGGGTCTGCATCGCCTTGTCCCAAAGGCCCAGCGTGCCGATGGCAAACATCGCGATCACAAGGCCGGCAACCAGCTTCCAGTTCTTGCTGGCATGCCAGGTAATGGCAGCAATCGCAATCAGGATCAGCCACCATGGTGCACCACGCAGAAGCTGTTCCAGCGCGACCAGAATGGTCAGCAAACTGTCGGCAAAGGCCTCGAACGCTGTGCCATAATTGATGACCAGCCAATCAACGAACTGATTGACCCACTTGCCCAAAGGCACATTCAATTGTTCCGGAAACATGGCGACGGCAGGCCCGTGTTGCTCAAAAAATCAATGAGTTTGAAAGCCTAACAAGTTCGATCTTTACATGCGACTGTAAATCGAGTGACGCCTGACATCTCCTGACAGTTTTTGGTTGGTCCGCAAAAAAAAACACCCCGCAGAATTTGATCTGCGGGGTGTCTGGTCTTTCAAATCAGGCGGATGCCTGAAGGAACGGCTTGCCGGAATTACTTCGCAGCAGCGCGAGCTTCTTCAAGCCAGCCATCAAAGATTTCACGATGTGCCTTGATCCAGGCATCAGCATGACGGCCGATGTCTTCGGCGGACTTTTCACCATCGCGCATGCGCAGGTTCTGAGCCGAAATGTCGTTGGCCGAAACTTCCATGACTTCAAACAACTTGGCTGCTGCCGGGTTGGCTTCTGCCCATGCCTTGTTGGCGATGATCTGCTGGTTGTTGACCTGGAAACCGAAGTCCGAACCATCCGGAAGGGAGGTGTCGGCATCTTTACGTTCGCCCGGAAGCGACGAGAACGGCACCTGCAACCAGGTTACGTCTTTGCCCGGAACCAGAACGCCCGAAACCCAGTACGGGGTCCAGGTGTAATAAAGGATCGACTCACCGGCTTTGTAACGGGTGATGGTATCGGCGATGATGGCCGAATAGGAACCCTGATTATGGGTTACGGTGTCACGAAGGCCGTATGCATCAAGGTGATGTTCGATCACGCCTTCACAGCCCCAACCCGGGTTACAACCCGAAAGGTCGGCTTTGCCGTCGCCATTATTGTCGAACAGTTTGGCAATTTCCGGATCAGCAAGTTGGCTGACATTGGTGATGTTGTATTTGTCGGCGGTTTTCTTGTCGATCAGGTAGCCCTGAAGCGCGCCCGGCGAATATACGCCCTTGCGATAGATTTTCTCGTCACCGCCAGCAGCCGTGTAGAAATCGGCATGAAGCGGGTTCCAGTGGTCAGCCAGGAAAGTTGCATCGCCGTTGCCGATGGCAACGTGACCGGCAGCATATTCGATTTCCTGGATCGGCTTGACGTCATAGCCCAGTTCTTCAAGCGCCTTCATGACCAGAAGGGTCTGGAAGGTTTCTTCGGCGATCGAGCTTTTGAGCGGCTGAACTTCGACGCCTTTGCCCGGCATATGATGATCGGCAAATGCAGCACCGGTCATCAGCATGGAGCCGGTAACGGCAATCGCAGCGCCGGTTGTCAGTTTTTTGAGGATCGTCATGAGCTTCTCCTGGTTTTAATGAGCCTCGGACAGTTTATCTGTCCCTGTTCTCCAAACTGACGGAACCGTTCCTGGTTCCGTCAGCTATCTCGTTGTTCGGTATTATTTCTTGCCAAGGATCGACCGTACGACAGCAGCAGGGCCGCTTTCATACCAGTGACGGGTTCCCTTGGATCGCTGGTCGCGGCCCAGCGCCTGGGTCATGCGGTCAAGGACAATCGCCAGAAGGACGATGCCAATGCCGCCAACCGTTGCCAGACCCATATCCAGTCGGCCGATGCCACGCAGGACCATCTGACCCAGACCGCCAACTGCAATCATCGAGGCAATCACAACCATCGACAGCGCCAGCATCAGCGTCTGGTTAACGCCAGCCATGATGGTTGGCATCGCAAGCGGGAGCTGAACCCTGAACAGAAGCTGTTTCGGACTGGCACCAAATGAGCGCGCAGCTTCAACCAGATCACCGGGGACCTGTCGAATGCCAAGAATGGTCAGGCGGATCAGCGGCGGCAGGGCAAAGATGATGGTAACCACCACGCCCGGAACGTTGCCGATGCCAAACAGCATGACAATCGGCACCAAATAAACGAAGGCAGGTGTTGTCTGCATGGCATCAAGGATCGGACGCACGGCATTGGATGCACGTTCGTTACGCGCCAGCCAGATACCGGTCGGAAGGCCAATCACCACACAGAAAAAGACCGATGTGATGACAAGCGACAGTGTCACCATTGCTTCGGACCACGCACCGATCAGACCGACCGCAATCATCGATGCCAATGTCCCGATGGCCAAGCGACGTCCGGCAAGCTGCCAGGCAATCAGCGCCATGATGATGATGACAAGGATCGCCGGGGTTGCTTGCAGGCCGGCTTCAACACCGCTCAGAACCGCATCAATCGGCCAGCGAATGGCCTGGAAGACGCTTCGGAAATTCTCGACAATCCATTCAAGACCGTCATTGACCCAGCCATCAAGCGGGATCAGCGCATCCTGGAACGGGTGGAAAATGTCAAAATGCTTTTCCGGGGCAGGGGCCGCGTTTGACAGCCAGTCGGACGATGCTGCGGCATCGCCACCGGTGCTGCCGCCCGGGCCGCTTGCCGCTGCATCCGGGCTTGCGCTTCCCCACGGGTTGTTTGATGTGCTTGCCGCGGATGAACCCGCACTGTCAGCGGAGCCGGCCTCTGTGCTCTGGCCCCAAGGATTACTGGTATCAGCCATTGGTGCCGTCTCCTTCTCGGTCAAGGGTGGCCAACAGGTTGGCTTTCTTGATCACGCCCATGTATTTGCCGTCTTCTGCGATGACGGGAACGCCGCATGGTGCATGCGCAACCGTCCCGATCAGATCCGAAAGCGGTGTGTCATGGGAAACCGGTTCGACATTTGGCAGGAAGGCTGCCGATAGCTTGTCCGCACCTGATTTGATGGCTTCGTCAAGGCTGTCGACAGAAATGATTCCATGGAAATCAAGCTTGTCACCGACGATATAGCCATATTCGCGGTCTTCATTGCGCAGACGGTTAAGGGCGGTCTTAAGGCCAACGCCTTCGCGTTCGATAACCGTGACCTGACGTTTTGACGCAATGTCTTTGGCGCTCAGAATGGTGGAAACATCAACACCGCGGAAGAACGATTTGACGTAATCATTCGCCGGGTTGTTGAGGATTTCTTCCGGGCTGCCGACCTGAACCACAATCCCGCCTTCCATAATGGCAATGCGGTCGCCAATGCGCATGGCTTCGTCAAGATCATGCGAAATGAAAATGATCGTGCGTTTGTGTTCACGCTGAAGCGTAAGCAGCTCGTCCTGCATTTCTGTCCGGATCAGCGGATCAAGTGCGGAAAATGCTTCGTCCATCAGCATGACTGCCGGGTCATTGGCCAGTGCGCGGGCAAGGCCGACGCGCTGCTGCATGCCGCCGGAAAGTTCATCCGGATAGGAGTTGGCATGGGCCTTAAGGCCAACCTGATCAAGGGCGGCAAGGGCGCGTTCATGACGCTCGGCCTCGTCAACGCCGGCCAGTTCAAGGCCAAAGGCAGCATTATCAATGACGGACAGATGCGGCATCAGGGCAAATGACTGGAAAACCATAGCCATGTCGCTGCGGCGCAGGGCGCGCAATTCTTCGTCCGACATGGCGGCAATATCGACGCCATCATACAAAACCTGACCCGATGTCGGTTCAATAAGACGGTTCAAAAGCCGCACCAGGGTGGATTTTCCCGATCCCGACAGGCCCATCACCACAAAAATTTCACCTTCATGGACGGTGAAATTGGCGCCACAAACACCGACGGTCTGGCCGGTCTTGTCGAAAATTTCGTCCTTGTCGATACCGTCATTGATCATTTGCATGGCCTGATCAGGATGGTCGCCAAAGACTTTATAGAGGTCTTTTACAACGATTTTTTCGGTCATGAGCCCTTATCGAATTTTGGCGATGAACATCTTGAATCCCGCCAGGACAAAACGTTGGCGCGATCATGGTGCCCGTCGGATTTTTTCATTGTGAAACCCGCAATGCGCCTTTGGACCGGATGGCCGCCAGGCGCAGGTTCCCCCACGTCTCGTTATATTCGTTAAGGCGATAGTTACAGCTCAAAACATTTGATGTCAAATTATAATGGCGTTAAGTTGGGCGCAACGAAGAACGGAAGGAGCCGCATCAAGATGGGGTCGGAACAGCCAAAGCGTAAGGAATTTCTCGATGTTCTTGTCGCACTGCGACAGATTATCCGGGCAACGGATCTTCATTCAAAACATGTGATGAAGGTTTGTGGTCTTACGGTTCCGCAGCTGGTTGTGTTGCTTGCGATCGAAGAACTTGGTGCGGTTACTGTGCGTGAAATATCTCGCCACGTGTCGCTTAGTCAGGCGACGGTAACCACAATTCTGAACCGTCTTGAAGAACGCGGCTTTATCGTGCGCATGCGCAATGCCAGCGACAAACGTGTCGTCAATAGCAGCCTGACCGACAAGGGGCGGGAAGTTCTGATCAATACGCCACCTTTGATGGATGGCCATTTTATGTTGCGCTATGAAATGCTTGATCTGGATGAACGCAAGCAGATCCTTGATTCGTTGCAGCATGTCGCCCGTTTGATGGATACGACCGAAGTCGATCCAAGGCCGCCGACCCGAACAGATGGTTCTTCGCCTTATGGTGATTGATGACCATTCACCATTGGCATACGGACAGGCAGGGCAGCAGACGGGCCAAATATTTTATGTCCGCGTGCCCGGGTTCATTCAGTTCATTTTTCGGTTTCATCCAAATTCTGTTTCAGACGATCAAAAATTGCCTGAATTTGTTTCGGGCTTGCGCCGGTGAGGGTGGAACACTCGTTCGCATCGCAACCGGCTGCCATATAGTTTAATGCATTTGACACTGCGATCGCTTCGTCGCGTGTAAGCAACAGTGATATTTTGCTGTCATGCTCTGACATTTCGGGTTCCTTGCAGCTTTGATCGGTTTCGGTTTGTCATGCCCGGCGTTGTGCCGGGCATGATTATTAAAATCGAGGCCTGTCGGGTGTCATTTTTGCTGGTTGTAATAGGTAATACCATCCGTGGGGCGAAACGCCGTGCCGCAATCACCTGCATTTGCATTGGTGATGATGATTGTGCCGGTACGGCTGTCCCAGTATGCCGCGCGGCTATTGGCAAGCGACTTGTTTTCGCTGGGGGCGTCCAGAATGCCCTTCAGGAAAGTGGCAAACTCGCCAGCACTGGCGATGGTGGCGTCCGGAAAAGCCAGATTGTCAATGACTTTTCCCTTAACAAATTCGTCCTTGTGTTTGGTATAGGCATGCCCGTTTGCGATCGTCGTGGCAAATGCGGAATTGGTGGTGGCCGTGCAAGAAGCTGCATGCGATGGGGAAGGTACAACGACCGCACCAAGCGCAATCATGATCCCGGCCATGATCACGTGGCGCGCAAGACCACGCAAGGCATCAAAACGGATTTTCATCTCTGTTTCCTTTGGTTGTTTTCACTTGGAAAATGAGCTGAGTTAGCCCGTCAGGATGACGCCATGCCGGAATGGATGTGATGGCAGGGGCACAATGCGCAAAAAATATGGGGCGGAAAATGATCCGCCCCATACATCAAAATCATTAGTTTACAGTGCCTTTTGCAAGGCTGCTTTACACTGCAGCTTACAAAGCGGCCTCAACCCGGGCAGCGACCTTTTCCGGCACCCAGGCTTTCCAGACATCCGGTTTTTGTTTCAGGAAATAAAGTGCCGCGCCTTCGGGCTTTTCGTTGTTTTCCTGCATATAAGCCAGCATTTCCGAAACAAGTGCATTGCTGGTCTCATAATGGGTCAGAAACTCGATCAGTTTCGGCGCGGATTTCATGAAGTCGGAATTGACGCCGACCGTCACCGTGCTTTGCGGATATGCGGTTGCCTTTTTCGGGGAAGGATCGGTTTTCAGCGCATCAAAAATGGTCTGGTCATAGGCCGGTTCTTCGAGCCGATAGCTGTCATAAAGCCCCATGACCCAGGTCGGTCCCCAGTAATAATAAAGTGCCGGTTTACCGCGTTTATGCGCAGATGCGATTGCCGCGGACAGTGCCGCACCGGTGCCGGGGCGGAAATTGGTAAAGCTGTCATCAAGCTGATAGGCCGAAAGCTTTGCCGAGTTGACCTTTTCACATACCCAGCCCGACGGGCAGTTATAAAAGCGCCCCTTGCCGGGTTCTTCGGGGTCTTCAAACAAGGATGCATATTTCGGCAGATCATCAACCGATTTCAGATCCGGTGCCATCGGCTCGATCCCGCGTGCGGCGTCACCTTCGATCACATAGCGCGGGACAAACCATCCTTCGACAGCATCGTCAAAATTCACCCCGATCTGGCTGACGGTTCCGGCGGCCTCTGCCTTTTTCCAGGCATCGGCCACATTGTCGCGCCAGATTTCCATGACGACATCAACATCGCCTTTGCCGGCACCGGTCAAAAGCGGAATGACATCACCGGGCAGGGCATCGGTTTTGCAGCCATACCCCTTTTCGATGATGAATCGTGCGACGGCATTGTGAAAAAGCGCACTGTCATAATTCAGGCCGGCAAACATGACGGGGCGATCAATTTCGCATGTCGCGTCCTGCGCCTGTGCGGTTGAAATGAATGTGGAAAATGCAAGGCCAGCGGCCATCAGCATTGCGGCTCCGGTAGGCAGGGTTTTCATCCTTCTGTCCCTTCGTGGTTGCGGTCCGGAATCGCATCAAATGCACTGCTTTTGCCCGGTATTTGCGTGGCTCATCCTGGTTGGTCCCCCGATGAAGCCGACAGTGCCCCTGATACAGGTGGTTAAAGTCCCATGCGCAAGTTTAACCGGGCGCGCAAAATGGATGCAACCCCCGGTGCGTCAGTTAACCATGATGTGATCCCGGTCAGTTGCAGCAATGATGACAGATTGCTCCTGACAATGATGGCAGGAGATGTCAGCGATACTGGATGGAATTCATGCCGATATTCCCGTGAAATCCGGTCTGCTTGCCGTTATGGTGGGCAAAACAAACCTGTGGGGCCCGTGATGATGCATTCCAGTCTGTTCGTCTTTGATATTGAAACCGTTCCCGACATTGATGTTTTGCCGCAACTGACCGGTGAAACGGCACCCGATCCGGAAACCGGACGGAAGATGCTCGAAGATTATCATCTGGAAATCACCAGCGGTCGCAATGGGTTCCCCCGTCAACCGTTTCACAAGGTTGTTGCGATCAGTTTTCTGCGTGCAACCATCCAGCGCGATGGTGATCTTGAAATGTACGAGATCGAAGAATTGCGGTCCGGCGGGGATTTGACATCCGAGGAAAAGGATCTCGTGAACGGGTTCTTTGCCTATTGCGGAAAGCTTTATCCCAGACTGGTCAGCTTCAATGGCCGGGGGTTTGATTTGCCGGTTCTGAAATACCGCGCGATGAAGCATGGCGTTACGGCACGCTGGCTGCATCAGGCATCGAACAAATGGGAAAACTACACATCCCGTTATGCGCCGAACTGGCACTGTGACCTTGCCGAAGTGCTGTCTGATTACGGTGCATCAGCCCGCACCAAGATGAATGAAGTCTGTGCCGCACTGGATTTGCCGGGCAAGACCGGTGTTGATGGCAGCAAGGTTTCTGACATGTTTGACAATGGCGAGATCGATGGCATTCGCCGCTATTGTGAAACAGATGTGCTCAATACCTATTTGCTGTATCTGCGTCATGCCCTGCATACCGGACTGACCGATCATGACGGATATAATCACGCGATCAATCTGACGGTTGGCTGGCTTGAAGAACGGGCAGGGGACATTCCCGCCTATCAGGAATTTCTGGATGCATGGCGTGCCTCAAGCGGCGGGTCGTTCAACGTTCTCTAGGAGTTCAAGCATTCTTTCAATGCGGGGTGCGATGGAGTGATGTGAATCACACTGCGGGCGGCCTTAGGATGAAACCTTATTGAAATGACGGCGGATTGCTCTTAATTGCAAGCGCGGTTGCAAATTAATTGCAACTTCATGGGAGTTGAGACGTAATCACGTTCAATAGGGATCGTTCAGATGGAAATCAGGAAATTGATCGGTGGTGCCGTATTCGGTGCGACCACCTTTGCAGCAGCCATTGCCAGCGCACAGGAAGTGAATGTTTATTCCCTTCGCCAGGAATTCCTGGTCGAGCCGCTGTTTGAAAAATTCACCGAACAGACGGGCGTTAAGGTCAATGTGATCTTTGCGGAAAAAGGTCTGGTCGAACGTATCAAGCAGGAAGGGGCGAACAGCCCGGCCGACATTCTGATGACGGTCGATATCAGCCGTATCCAGCAGGCTGTTGATGCCGGCGTAACCGAAGCTGTTTCCAATGATGTCATCAATGGAAACATCCCGGCGCATCTGCGTGATCCCGAAGGTCACTGGTTCGCGCTGACCCAGCGTGGTCGTGCGATCTATGCGTCCAAGGACCGCGTGGCCGAAGGTGAAATCACCTCTTACGAAGATCTGGCAGACCCGAAATGGGAAGGCAAAATCTGCACCCGTTCCGGCACGCACGTTTATAACGTTGCGCTGTTTGCGTCGATGATTGCTGTTCATGGCGAAGAAAAAGCCAAAGAATGGCTCGAAGGTTTGAAAAACAACCTTGCCCGCAAGCCGCAGGGCAATGACCGCGCCCAGGTAAAGGCGATCAAGGAAGGCGTTTGTGACGTCGCGATCGGCAATACCTATTACTATGGCAAGATGCTCGACAACGAAGAGCAGCGCCCGTGGGCAGAGTCGGTCAATATCGTCTTCCCGAACCAGGCAGATCGTGGCATGTCGATGAACATCTCGGGCATGAGCCTGATCAAGGATGGCCCGAACCGCGAAAACGCCGTGAAGCTGATGGAATTCCTGACCGGCGATGTAGCTCAGCAAATCTATGCAGAGGTCAATTACGAATACCCCGTCAAGCCGGGTGTCGAATGGGCCGAGAACGTCAAATCCTGGGGCACCTTCAAGGCTGACGAACTGCCGCTTTCCGACATTGCACGCCTTAGCCCGGATGCGATCAAACTGGTCGATACGGTCGGCTATAACGAATAAATCGCTGCTTCTGAAAGCAGAATTTTCGAAGGGATGGCTCATTGCCATCCCTTTTTCATATTTGTGGTTAGGATGGCCAAAAAGCCGCATTTGTCCGCGTGTCAGCCCTTTAACATCGAAAATCTGTGCTTTCGGGCTTGCAAGAACCGGGCTCTGGCCTTTAATTTCGCCGACGGCGAATACAAATCATTCCTAATTGCTGTTTGTTCGCACAGCACATCCACAAGAGGCATTCATGATTTTTCTGCGCAAAACGGTCTATGGTCTGGTCGCGGCGGCAATGGGACTTTCGATGGTTCAGGGCGCCAATGCAGCAGAAGAAGTGAATGTCTATTCGTTGCGGCAGCCATTCCTGATTGAACCGATGTTCAAGCGTTTCACCGAAGAAACCGGCATTCGGGTCAATACGCTGTTTTCGCAAAGCGGTCTGGTTGAACGGATCAAGCATGAAGGGCGCAACAGTCCTGCCGACCTGCTTTTGACGGTTGATATCGGTCGTATTCAGGATGCCGTTGATGCCGATATCGCCCAGCCGTTGACAAGCGACGTACTCGAAGCAAACATCCCGGATCAGTTTCGCGATGAAAATGAATTGTGGGTCGGTCTGACGACCCGTGCGCGTGTGCTTTACACATCCCTTGACCGGGTCACACCGGATGCGATTTCGACCTACGAGGAACTGGCCGATCCGAAATGGAAAGGCCGGATTTGTGTGCGGTCGGGCATGCATGTTTATAACATCGCGCTGATCGCATCGATGATTGCCCATCACGGCGAAGAATATACGAAAACCTGGCTGACATCGGTGAAGGAAAATCTGGCGCGCAAGCCCCAAGGGGCCGATATCGACCAGATCGAGGCCGTCTCGCAGGGCGTATGTGATCTGGCGATCGGCAATTCCTATTATTACGGCAAGATGCTGGATGACCCGAACAAGGCCCCGGCAGCAAAACAGGTGCGCATTGTCTTCCCGAACCAGGGTGACCGGGGGACGCATGTCAATATTTCGGGTGTTGCCCTGATGAAACATGCCCCGAACAAGGAAAACGCCATCAAGCTGGTCGAGTTCCTGTCAGGCGATGAAGCCCAGCACATGTATGCCGACGTCAATTTCGAATATCCGGTGAAGCCGGGTGTGGCATGGTCGGAAATGGTGAGGTCCTGGGGTACCTTTACCCATGATGAACTGTCTTTGAACAAGATCGCCGAAAATCGTGGTGCGGCCATTCGTCTGATCGATGAAGTCGGCTTTAACGAATAAATTCATCACGCCATAACGCCCCTGTCTTCCCGATAGGGGCGGCAAGCTGGTTGGTATAATTGATTTGTCTGAATTGATTTCCCGGACACATTGGGCAACTATGTCCAGATTGATGTGGTTGGGGAACATGGCGCGGGTTGATGACGGGCAGTTACGTTCAAAGGATGATTTTCGGATGTCTGCTGGCGTTGGGAATGGGCACATCCGCGCAGGCCGCCAATGAAGTCAATGTCTATACAGAACGCCAGCCGCAATTCATTCAGCCTGTCTTTGATCGCTTTACCAAAGTAACAGGGATTCGCGTTAACGTCCTGTATTCCCAGACAGATTTGGTTGACCGAATTCGACGCGAACATGAATCCACCCCGGCCGATATCCTGATTGCTGTGAATGTCGGGCGCCTGGTCGAGGCGGCAAATGCCGATATCGCATCACCGATCACATCGCCAATCGTCGATGAAAACATTCCCACGACATATCGCGATACCAACAATCTTTGGGTCGGGCTGACATCGCGGGCACGGGTATTGGTCACCCCGCGTCAGGCCGGAAACCAGATGCAAATCGGAAGTTACGAGGAACTGGCCAATCCGCAATGGCGTGGCAAGATCTGCATCCGGTCGGGATATCATGTCTATAATACCGGCCTTGTGGCATCGATGCTTGCGCATCACGGGCCGGAATATACCCGAAACTGGCTACGCTATGTTAAGGGCAATCTGGCGCGCAAACCCCAGGGCGGCGATGCCGATCAGATTGCGGCGGTCGCACGCGGGGAATGCAGTGTCGCGATTGCAAATTCCTATTACTACGGAAAAATGCTGGATGATCCGGCCACGCGCAAGGATGCCAGCAGGGTCCAGATTGTCTTTCCAAATCAGAAATCCACTGGCACCCACGTCAATATCACCGGTGTGGTCTTGATGAAGCGGGCCCCGAACCGTGAAAATGCGCTGAAACTGATCGAATTCATGTCGAGCAACGAAATCCAGCACGTATATGCCGCGGTCAATTTTGAATATCCGGTCGGGATCGTCTGGCCGGAAATGTTGCGTTCATGGGGTGAATTCACCTCTGAACATTTGCCTTTAACCGTCATTGCAGGCTATCAGGATTTGGCGAAACAGCTTCTTGATGAAGTGGCCTTTGACGACTGAGACGGAAACTGCCTTGAACAACGCATGCCACACGCCAAAGGACGAGGATATCCGTCCCGCCGCAGTTACTGAAACGTTTGATCCGATGCGCACGCCCAGCGGCAATCCTGCCATGCGCTGGTTGCCGCGCGGACAATCGGCTGTCTGGCTGATCGGGGCCTTTGTCATTGCGATGATGGTGGCAGCCCCGATTATCGCCGTGGCCTATCTGGCATTCTTCCCGACAGAGAATATCTGGCCGCATCTGGCATCGACCATGTTGCCGCGTTATGTCAAAAACACGGCCGTACTGATGTTTGGTGTCGGTGTTGGTGTGACATTGCTTGGCGTTTCATCGGCTTGGGTTGTCACGATGTGCAAACTTCCGGGCAAGCGGTTCTTTGAATGGGCCATGCTTCTGCCGATGGCGGTGCCGGCCTATATCGTTGCCTATGTCTATACGGATCTGCTGGAATATGCCGGGCCGGTGCAGCGGTTGTTGCGCGATATTTTTGGCTGGTCATCAGCGGCAGATTACTGGTTCCCCGATATTCGTACCAAGGGCGGGGCAATCCTTGTTCTTAGTCTGACACTTTATCCCTATGTTTACATGCTCGCCCGCGCGGCGTTTCTGGCGCAGTCAATCTGCGTGATCGAAGCAGCCCGCGTTCTTGGACGCAGCGCATGGAGCTCGTTTGTCACCGTTGCATTGCCATTGGCTCGCCCGGCGATTGTTGTCGGTGTTGTCATTGCGCTGATGGAAACGCTGAACGATTTCGGCACCATTGATTTCTTTGCGGTGCATACCCTGACAGCCGGGGTGTTTAATGTATGGCTTGGCATGGGCAATGCCGGTGGTGCGGCACAGATTGCGCTGACGATGTTGGCGGTGGTTATTGCGCTTTTGGTGATTGAACGCTATTCGCGCCGTCGCCAGCGCTTCCACGATACAACCAACCGGTATCAGGAACTGCCGGGCTATGATCTTGGGCCGATGGCAAAAGCCGGGGCGCTGGCAATCTGCATTTTGCCGATTGTGCTGGGCTTTGTCGTCCCGTCGATGGTGCTGATTTATTATTCGGTCGGCTATTTTGATCAAAGCTGGACGGCAGATTTCTTTGAATTTGCCGGTAACAGTCTGCTGGTGTCGGGGCTTGCCACGGCGTTGGCGGTTGGATGTGCATTGTTCATGGCCTATGCGTTGCGGTTATTCCCGCAACCGTTCCTGAAATTCTTCGTGCGGTTGTCATCTGTGGGCTATGCCGTGCCTGGCGCAGTTCTGGCGATTGGGGTTCTGATCCCGTTTGCACGATTTGACAATGCGCTGGATGCGGTCATGCGCGACACGTTCGGGATTTCGACCGGCTTGTTGCTGAGCGGGACGGTGTTTGCGCTTGTTTTTGCCTATGCGGTGCGGTTCATGGCGGTTTCGTATGGTTCGATCGAAGCTGCCTTGGGCAAGGTACGGCCAAGCATGGATGACGCGGCAAGGACCCTTGGCGAAAGTCCGTGGGGAACGCTTAAACGTATTCATTTTCCGATGGTGCGGGGCGGCATTCTGGCGGCATCCGTACTGGTGTTTGTCGATGGCATGAAAGAACTACCGGCAACATTGATTTTGCGCCCGTTCAATTTCGATACTTTGGCAACCCATGTCTATCAGTTTGCCAAGGACGAGATGATCGAACAGGCTGCCCTTGGTGCGCTGACCATCGTTCTTGTCGGTGTGGTGCCGGTGATCATGCTAAGCCGTGCCATCTCAAAATCCCGCCCGGGCCATGGTGGCGAGTCCTGAAATCCAAATCACGTCAACGCGGGCAGGTAACATAGATGCAAAATATCAAACCCGGACTGACACTGCTTTCCGATGCGCTTGAAATCGCATTTTTCGAGGTGCCGGTCGCACAACATGTCGAAGAACGCCCCCTGACGGACTGTTACGGTGCTGTCCTGCGCGAAGATGTGATGGCCGGTTTCTCTGTGCCATCGGTCGATAATTCGGCCATGGATGGATATGCCGTGCGCTTTGCCGATTTGGCGACGGTTGACGGAACGATGCCCGTTGTCGGGACGTCATTGGCCGGACATCCGTATTCGGGCACCGTACCAGAAGGAACGGCCATCCGGATTGCCACCGGGGCCGCCGTTCCCGATGGGGCAGATTGCGTCATTATCCAGGAAAATGTCATCGCCGATCAGGATGAAGCCGGCATCGAAATTGCCGGTGACGTGATTGCCCGGACCCGGCGTCATCAGAATATCCGCTGGGCCGGTGAAGATATCAAAAAAGGTGATGTTGTCCTGCGTGCCGGCATGGTTTTGCGCCCACAGGATATCGCGATTGCCGCCGGGCAGGGGCGTGCCAGTCTGAAAGTCGCCCGTCCGCTTCGTGTTGCGGTCTTTTCAACCGGGGATGAATTGGCAAAACCGGGGGATCCGCTTCCGCCCGGGGGAATTTATGATTCCAACCGGTTTGCGATGATCGGCATGTTGCGCGACATCGGATGTCAGGTCACCGATCTTGGCCTGCTTGCGGATGATTTTGACGTGCTTGCCACCGCAATAGGGGACGCTGCCCAAAATCATGATGTGGTGATGACATCGGGCGGGGTGTCTGTGGGCAAGGCGGACTTGCTGAAACCGGTTGTCGACAAACTTGGTGAAATCACGGCCTGGAAGCTTGCCATCAAACCGGGAAAGCCGTTGATGCGTGGCCGGATTGGCAAATGCCTGGTCATCGGATTGCCAGGCAATCCTGTTTCGGTGCTGGTGTCCGGTCTGCTGTATGTTTTGCCACTGCTTCGTCATATGATGGGGGCGGAACGGTCTTGGAGTGAGCCTGTGCGCATTCCGGTTCGCGCCGGTTTTGATTTTCAGCGTGGGACCGGACGTCGCGAATGGCTGCGTGCGAGACTGATACAGACTGATGACGGTGAATTTGAAGCGGTCGCCTTTTCTTCGACCAGTTCGGGGATGCTATCATCCATGGTATGGGCAGAAGGCCTGATTGAAATCCCTGAAAATTGCGGCAAGCTGTCCAAGGGCGATCAGATTTTGTATCTGCCGCTGCGTGGTTTGCAATAAAGCGTCCAATAAGTGATCCATATCATTGCAATGACAGGTTTATTCCTGAATCCTTGCAGCCTTGTTGACGTGCAGGAGGAACGGGAATGACCGTATCAGTTACGTTTTGTGGTGCCGCTGGCGGTGTGACCGGCTCGTGTTATCTGTTGCAGACCGACCATGGTCAGTTTCTTGTTGATTGCGGCATGTTCCAGGGCAGCAAAACTGTCCGCGAACTGAACTATGGCCCGTTTCCGTTCAAGGCATCCGATATTTCAGCCGTTTTGTTGACCCACGCCCATATCGATCATTCCGGATTGTTGCCGAAACTGGTCAAGGCAGGCTTTGAAAACCACATTCTGGCGACCGAGCCGACCTGTGATCTTCTGACCTATATGTTGCCTGATTCCGGATATATTCAGGAAAGCGAGGTCGAACGCCTTAACCGCCGCAATGCGCGCCGTGGACGTCCGGAAGTAACCCCGATCTATACCCGCAAGGATGCCGAACAAACCTTGCAAAGGCTCAAACCCGTCGAATATCACGAATGGATTGATGTCATCGACGGTGTGCGTGCCCGCTATTGGGATGCCGGGCATCTGCTGGGCTCGGCCTCGATCGAGGTTGAAGTCGCACCGGTTGGCAAGGAAACCAAACCGACCCGCATTCTGTTTTCGGGCGATATCGGTACCGGCGAAGCCGTGTTTAACGAGGCCCCCGAAGGCCCGTCTGATCTTGACTATCTGTTTGTCGAGACGACCTATGGTGATCGCAATCGCCCGAATGTCAGTGATGATGAACGCCGTGCCATGTTGGGCAAGGAAGTTCGTGATGCACTGAATGCCGGTGGCAACCTTGTCATTCCAAGCTTTGCCGTCGCCAGAACCCAGGAATTGCTGGTTGATCTTGCACATCTGTTTAATCGCGGGCACTTGCCCGAGGCAAATGTCTTTGTCGACAGCCCGCTTGCGCAACATGCCACAGACGTTTTTGCCCGTCATCTCAGTCATGAAGATGCGCGTGCCCTTGAACATCCGAAATTCCATATGGTTCCCGATGTTGAAGCCAGCAAACAACTGGCACGGGTGACCAGCGGTGCGATCATTCTGTCGGCAAGCGGCATGTGTGATGCAGGTCGCATTCGCTATCATTTGAAAAACAACCTGTGGCGGGCCAACTGCACCGTCTTGCTGGTCGGCTTCCAAGCCGCGGGATCATTCGGACGTGTCTTGCAGAAGGGGGCGAAACATGTCCGCATTCATGGCGACGAGATCGAGGTCCATGCCCGAATTCGCACGCTTGATGTCTATTCCGGTCACGCAGATCAGGACATGCTCTTGCGCTGGACCAAAGACAGACTACCTGTGGCCAAGCGCATTTTCCTTACCCATGGTGAAGAGGGCGCGCGAACTGCCTTCCAACAAGCGCTGATTGCCCATGACATACCTGTCGAAAAGATATCCCTGCCCATGCTTGATGAAACAGTGACCTTGCAAAAGGGCACCTTGCATGTGGTTCAGCACAAGCCGAGACTTTCGGGTGAAGAACTGTCGCGTGATGATTGGCATAACATGTATGCCGGGACCATCACCGCGCTTTCCGAGAAGTTGCAGTCACTTGGCACACCAGCCGAAAGGCAGAAGCTGCTCGAAAAAGTCTTGCGCGATATTGGGTCAGTGTGAGAGCAATTAGCTGGGAAAACAAAATGGCAAACCGGATTTGTACAAACGGATTTGCTTGCCAATAAGAGATATCCTGTCACCCTGTGAGGTGGGGAGACAGGATATTAAGGATCACTACGCAGACGGGCGGGTATATGTCTATCGTGGGGAACTCCGGGTATCGGGTTCTAATTTACAGTCATGATACGTTTGGGCTCGGCCATCTGCGCCGTTGCCGCACAATTGCGCATGCGCTTGTGTCACGTCGTGATGATGTTTCTGTTCTTATCCTGTCCGGGTCACCGATCATTGGCAGTTTCGAATTCCGTTCGCGAGTCGACTTTGTCCGTATTCCCGGCGTGATCAAACTGTCGAACGGGGAATATACGTCCCTTAATCTGAATATCGACGTTGATCAGATCCTTGCGATGCGTGAATCGATCATTCAGCACACGGCCGATGTCTTCAATCCCGACATTTTCATCGTCGACAAGGAACCACTTGGTCTTCGTGGCGAAGTGGAATCGACGCTTAAGATGTTGCGTCATCGCCGGACCCGTCTGGTGATGGGCTTGCGTGATGTGATGGATGATCCGGCCAATCTGCGCGAAGAATGGGATCGCAAACAATGTGTTCCGGCGCTCGCCGATCTGTATGACGAAATCTGGGTCTATGGTTTGCAGGAAATCTGTAATCCGCTCGAAGGGATTGATTTGCCGCCGGGTGTCGAAAACAAGATGGCCTATACCGGATATCTGCCGCGTACTGCAACACGGCGCCCGACCCCGGAACATGGTGCGCTTGGTCTTGAAGAACCCTATTATCTGGTAACCACCGGTGGTGGCGGGGATGGTGTCAATCTGGTGGACTGGGTGATCAGTGCCTATGAAACCGACCCGACGATTGCAGTCCCGTCGCTTGTTGTTCTAGGACCATTCATGGCGCCCGCAGAACAAAAGGCCTTCATGGAACGTGCCGAAAAGATTGAAAAGCTCTCGGTCATTACCTTTGACGCCAATGTCGAAATGCTGATGGACAAATCGGCCGGTGTTATTGCCATGGGCGGTTACAACACGTTTTGCGAAATCCTGTCCTTTGACAAGCCCGCGGTTATCGTGCCGCGCACAGTGCCGCGTCTGGAACAATATGTCCGCGCATCAGCCGCCGAAAAGCTCGGACTGGTCAAGATGCTGACCGAAGATGGCGGGCGCGATCCGCGTGAAATGGCCGATGCCCTTCATGGACTGATCCATCAGCCCAAACCGTCCCACGTCACGGTGCCCAACCTTATGGGCGGGCTTGATCGGGTCGGGGATCTTGTTGATCGCTGGCTTCCGCCGCAAATGGCCGCTGAATAAGCATTTCCGGGAACAAAATTGATGACACGCGACAATCTTGCAATCGTGGTGAAGGGATATCCGCGATTGTCGGAAACCTTTATTGCGCAGGAAATTCTTGGCATTCAGCAGGCAGGTATTCCGTATCGCATCGTTTCATTGCGTCATCCGACCGACAAAAAACGCCATCCGATCAATGACCGGATCACCGGGGCTGTCGATTACCTTCCGGAATATGTTTATCAGGAACCGATGCGTGTTTTGCGTGCCTGGTTAAAGGCCCGCAAACTTCCGGGATATCGCCGGGCTTTCAATATCTGGTGGCAGGATTACCGTCGTGATCGCACGTCCAACCGCGCACGGCGGTTCGCACAGGCAGTGGTCATGGCGGCCGAGCTGCCTGATGATGTGACGCGCATTTATGCGCATTTCCTGCATACCCCCGCATCGGTGGCCCGTTATTGCGCGATCATGCGCGGCTTGCCATGGTCATGTTCGGCGCACGCCAAGGACATCTATACCAGTGAAGACTGGGACATGCGCGAAAAGCTGCGAGATATGGATTGGCTTGTGACCTGTACCAAGGCCAATGTTGATTACCTGCGCACGCTTGCCGAAGACCCGGACAAGGTGAACCTGCTCTATCATGGGCTTGATTTTTCGCGCTTCCCCGAAGAATTGCCAAACCGGCCGATGCGCGATGGCAGTGATCCGGAAAACCCGGTGATCATACTGTCGGTCGGTCGTCTGGTCGGCAAAAAGGGATATGACGATCTTTTGCGTGCGCTGGCAAAATTGCCAGCCGGCTTGCATTGGCGGTTCATCCATATCGGCGGTGGCAGTGACAGCAAATATAAACAGCTGGCCTCAGAACTTGGCATTGCGGCGAAATGTGACTGGCGCGGTCCACGCGACCAGAAGGAAGTCATCGCGGCCTGTCAGTCATCGGACCTTTTCGTGCTGGCCAGCCGCATTGAACAGGATGGTGATCGGGACGGCTTGCCCAACGTCCTGATGGAAGCCCAGCTTTGTGGTCTTGCTGCGGTGTCGACGGCAATTTCGGCCATTCCGGAACTGCTTGTTGACGGGGTGAATGGAAAACTTGTTCCACAACGC
Source organism: Thalassospira sp. MCCC 1A02491 (assembly GCF_001613785.1). Taxonomy (NCBI): domain Bacteria; kingdom Pseudomonadati; phylum Pseudomonadota; class Alphaproteobacteria; order Rhodospirillales; family Thalassospiraceae; genus Thalassospira; species Thalassospira sp. MCCC 1A02491. The sequence continues at coordinate 176,790 of NZ_LPVX01000030.1, forward strand.
AATCCCGATGCCCTGGCCGATGCCCTGCAAGTCGTCATTACCGATCCGGCGATGCGTGATGCCATGGGGCGCAAGGGCAATGAAATTGTACGCCGCGACTTTTCATTTTATCGCGGCATGAAAGATCTGGCGCATCGTTTCGGTGTTTCATATCCGCTTGCCGGTGACGGTTCCCCGAATTCGGACACCCATCAACCCGCCGCCCAGTAGGAGGCACGCGTTTGCAGGTTGCCTTTTATGCACCGCTGAAGCCAGTTGACCATCCGGTCCCGTCGGGTGACCGGCTTTTGGCGCGCCTGTTATGTGATGCGCTGCGCCATGCGGACATGAATGTCGATATTGCGGCGCGACTGCGCAGCCGGGTGGCGGATGGCAGTGTTCTGAAACAGGCCCGGCTTGCCGAACTTGGTACGAAACTGGCCGGGCGCTTGTTACGCCAATATCAATCAGGCTTTCGCCCGCGTCCCGATGTCTGGTTTACCTATCATCTGTATTACAAGGCCCCGGACTGGATCGGGCCGATTGTCGCCAGTGCCCTTGATATTCCCTATGTCGTGGCCGAGGCATCCTTTGCACCCAAACGTGCTGGTGGTCCCTGGGCGCAAAGTCATGCGGCGGTTGAAACCGCGTTGCGCCATAGTCGCGCGGTCTTTTCGCTTAACCGTTCAGACATGGTTTGCCTGCGCGATATTTGCCCCGACGAGGCCCTGCATTTTATTGCCCCGTTTACCCATGTTGAAAACTGGCAGATTTCCGACCGCCCATCGGTTGATCCCGCCTGTATTCGTCTTGTCACCACAGCGATGATGCGCGATGGCGACAAGCTTAGATCATTTGACCTCCTTGCGCGGTCATTGGGGCGGTTGTTGCGTGATGGAGTAGGGAACTGGCACCTGACCGTGATCGGGGATGGCCCGGCCCGCGACCGGGCCGAGGCGATGTTTGATCATGCCGGCATTACCCAAAACCATGTCACGTTGGCGGGCCTATGTGTGCCTGATCAGACGCGCGACATTCTGGGGCAATCCGATCTTTTTGTCTGGCCGGCAATTAACGAGGCTTTCGGGATGGCGATGCTCGAAGCACAAGCAGCAGGGTTGCCCGTGCTGGCCGGGGATGCCGGGGGTGTTTCGGGGATCGTTTCCAATGGTGTGACCGGCTGGCTGGTTCCGCCGGGGGACGAGGATGCCTTTACCAATCGGCTTGCGCAATGTCTTGGCACGGACATATCGGCCCTGCGGTCCTTTGGGGCGGCCGGGGAATCAAAGGCAGTACAACATCACACAGTTTCAGCCGCATCGGACATTCTGGGCACGACATTGCGCGCGATTGTGGGTGATCATGCAGCGCAGATCCCGGGAAAGGACGGCGCATGAAAGCGGTTCGGTTCGCGTTGCTGCGTCACGGGGTTACGGACTGGAATGCCCAAAAACGTATTCAGGGCCATTCCGACATATCGCTTCGCCCCGAAACGGTCGCAGCCTATCACGACAAAGCCTTGCCCGCGTTATGGCAAAATGTTCCATGGTATTGCACACCGCTGAAACGCACGCGTGAAACGGCCGATGCACTGGGCATCAAAACGGTCGATTTCGCGCAGTCGCTGATCGAAATGAACTGGGGATCATGGGAAGGGCGCAAGCTTGCCGATTTGCGGACCGAACTGGGCGATGCCATGCGGGACAATGAAGACCGCGGCTGGGACTTCCGGCCCGAAGGGGGCGAAAGTCCCAGGGACGTCGTCAGGCGTGTGGAAGACTTCCTGAAAGCCTGTTCAGATACGGTCTTTGGTGCCGTGACCCACAAGGGGGTTATTCGCGCGGTTTATGCCGCGGCCAAACCATGGAACATGATGGGGAAGTGCCCGGACAAGCTCGATTGGGATTGCCTTCATGTTTTTGACTGGTCGGATCGTGACGGGTTTTCAATCTGCAATCTGAATGTGCCCCTGGTCGCGCGAACAAAGGAAACCTGATGGCAGACGTTTTTGTCTATGTGCAGCATCTTTTGGGGATTGGTCATGTTCGCCGGATGGCCCTAATCAACCGTGCGATCCATGACCGCGGGCTTTCGGTTATGGTCGCAAGTGGCGGGGTTCCCGATGCCGGACTTGATTTTACAGCAGATCAGGTTGTGCAGCTGTCGCCGTGCAAAACAGCAGACAGCAGCTTTTCGACCCTTGTCGACCCCAAGGGCAATCGTCTTGGCGATGACTGGAAAGAAACGCGCAAGGCCGAATTGCTGACGGCTTTTGTCGATGCCAGACCCAAGCTGCTATTGGTCGAGATGTTCCCGTTTGGACGCCGGGCATTTCGATTTGAACTGATCCCGTTATTCGAGGCCGCAAAGGCCGCGGGAATTCCGGTTGTCTGTTCCGTGCGTGATCTTCTGGTCCGCAAAAAGGACCCGGCAAAAACGCAGTGGATGGCAACCATCGCCAGAAAGTACCTGACAAGGGTGCTGGTACATGGTGATCCGAACGTGTTTGATTTCGCACACAGCTTTGAATGTGCCGACCAGATTGCCGATTTGATCACGCATACCGGATACGTCGCAGCCGATCCCGGTATAAAAATAACTGAATCACGGTCGGGGGTTCTGGTATCTGCCGGCGGTGGTGCGGTTGGCGCGGAGCTGATTGAACTTGCCATTGCTGCACGCCAGTATTCCGGGGCCTACGGGCAGGCGAAATGGGATATCGTTGCCGGACCGCATTTCCCACAGGACCGGCTTAACAAGATTGCGTCAACGTTGCCTGACGGGGTCGAACTTCACCGCTTTCTGCCTGATTTCCGCGAACGGATGGCAAAGGCCGCTGTATCGGTGTCACAAGCCGGATATAATACGCTGATGGACGTGCTGTCGACGGCGACACCGGCTGTTATGGTGCCGTTTGCAGATGGCGGTGAAAGCGAACAGACAGAGCGCGCAGAAATTCTTTCAAAAGAAGGGGTTATTTCCCTGCTTGATCTTGATGGCCTGTCTGCGCAATCATTGGCAAAATACATAGATCGCGCCAGCCAACCGGCAAATGTCAAAATTGCCCTGGATGGCGCGCAAAAAACTGCGGCAATTATCGCAGGGATGATTAAGGGGCAGGTATGAGCAGTTGGGATCATTTGCGCACGGAGCTTGATCTGTGGCAGGCCGCAGGGCGCGTTGCCACGGCCTGGTGGCGCGATGATGATGCCGTGACCGTGACCCCGGAACTCGAAACCCTTCTTTCGTTTGAACAGAATTACAAGGTGCCCTTGGCACTGGCGGTCATCCCGGCCAACCTGCAGGATGATCTGGTTGAACGGCTGGCCGAAACACTTGATACCCGCGTTTTGCAGCATGGCTGGTCCCATCAGAACCACATGCCCGAAGGTCGCAAGAAACAGGAACTCGATGATGTTCGCGATATCGGTGCGGTGGTTGCGGACTTGCGACAGGGGTTTCACGTGCTGGAATCGCGGTTCGGAAACCGTTTCCTGCCGGTAATGGTGCCGCCATGGAACCGCATTGCAGATGATGTTGTGGCCGTGCTGCATTCACTTGGTTTTTGTGGGCTTAGCACCTTTAACCCGCGCAAAGTAGCCGAACCTGACAAGGGCCTGATACAGGTTAACACCCATGTCGATGTCATTGACTGGCGCGGGTCGCGCGGATTTGTCGGCGAAGACGCCGCCCTTGGCACCATGGTGTCGCATCTGGCGGCCCGGCGTACAGGGCAGGTCGACAAGGCCGAGCCAACCGGCATTTTGACCCACCATCTTGTCCATGATCGCGCCACCACGAAGTTTCTCGATAATTTGTTTTCAATGGAACATTCAGCATTGAGCTGGCTTAGAATTCCTGGAGTATTTCCATGGCAATAAGGCCCAGAAATCATATCGAAGCGGAACCGGTGGACGCGCCAGAAGCGGCCCAGAATGCCGATCCTGTCAAACCGGCGGGTGTCGGTGACAGCGACGTTCAGATGATGTCCTATCCACCCAAACTGATGGCACCGGATCTGGCGAAATCGATTGTCGGTTTGCTGATTTGCGGTGTGATCGCGCTGATCCCTGACATGCTTGAAATCATTCAGTGGACGGCGGCCGGGCTGGCATTGTTGTTTGTGTTCTATTTTGCGCGAACATTGATCCGGTTCCAGTCAAAGCTTTTTGTTTCGGAATATGGCATTCGTCTTTCAAGCCTTCGGGGCGGGACCGCTTTTGCCTGGCCGGAACTTTCGAAATTCCGTCTGCGTTATTTCAGCACCAAACGCGATGGCAACAAAGGCTGGTTTGAACTGACTCTTCATGCCGGTGAAACCAAAATTGTCGCAGAATCAACACTGGACGGTTTTGATGATCTGCTTGAAATTTCACGGGATTGGGCGAAAGATAACCAACTTCTGGTCGATGATGTGACAAGAACAAACCTGATGCGCATGGATGAGGCCGAAACACTGGTTCAGGCCGCCGCAGCCGAGCGTACAAATGGTGGTGCCAAACGAACATGACTGACATTCTGCGTATCAAGGATCTGAAAGTTGAGTTTGTCTTGCCGCATATGCGCGTCAAGGCCGTCGAAAACGTTAGCTTTCGCATCGGTGCGCAAGAAACTGTCGCTTTGGTCGGGGAATCCGGTTCGGGCAAAAGCACGATCTCCCAGGCTATTATGGGACTGCTGCCCAAAACAGCGCAGATCACCAAAGGATCAATTATCTTTGCCGACCCGAAAAAGCCGGGGACGCGGGTTGATCTTGCCATGCTTGATCGTTCGGGCGCAGAAATGCGCGCGATCCGCGGTGGCCGTATTTCCATGATTTTTCAGGAACCGATGAGTTCGCTGTCACCATTGCATACCATTGGTGACCAGATCTGCGAGGCCGTGCGCCTGCATCGCAAGGTCGGCCGGGCAGAGGCCAAAGAACTTGCTGTTGAAATGCTGACACTGATCGGCTTTCCCCATCCCAAGCGGGCCTTGAAAACATATCCATTCGAACTGTCGGGTGGTTTGCGCCAACGCGCGATGATTGCCATGGCCATGGTGTGCCGTCCCGCACTTCTGGTTGCGGATGAACCGACAACCGCCCTTGATGTCACGATTCAGGCGCAAATTCTGCGGCTGATCAAGGATGTGCAAAAAGAACTGCAAATGTCGGTTTTGCTGATCACCCATGATCTTGGTGTGGTGGCAAACATGGCGGACCGCATGGTGGTGGTCTATGACGGCCGCGTTGTTGAATCCGGCAAAACCGATGATGTCTTTATCAATCCGGGGCATGCCTATACGCAATCGCTTCTGGCGGCTGTTCCGCATTTTGATATGGGGCCGGATGAACGGTTGCGTCCGCTTCGGGAAATCAAACCGAAAACCGGTAGTCTGCTTGCCGAAAGCAGCCAGCAAGAAAGCGCGCGTGATACATCCGATGTTCCGCCGTCACTGGCCCTGCATCCGGCGATGGCAAGTGAACCGGTTCTGTCGGTCCGCCATCTCAGCAAAAGCTTCACCACGCGCAAGGGCAACTGGATCAAATCCGAACAACACCTGATCCCTGCTGTTGCGGATGTGTCGCTGACGGTCAATCGCGGGGAATGTGTCGGGCTGGTCGGTGAAAGCGGCTGTGGGAAGACAACGCTTTCAAAGCTGATCATGCGGGCAATGGACCCGGACGAAGGGTCCATTCTTTTCCGCGGTGAAAGCGGCCAGATGACCGAATTGACCGGACTTGATGAAGATCAGCTCAACCCGTATCGCAAACGGATACAATTCGTGTTTCAGGATCCGTTCGGGTCCCTTAATCCACGCATGACGGTTCAGGATATCATTACCGAACCGATGTTGATCCACGGGGTGGGTGATGCGGAATATCGCAAGAATATGGTCCTTGAACTGATGGATCTGGTCGGGCTTGATCCACGCTTTCTAAGCCGGTATCCGCACAGTTTTTCCGGCGGACAGCGCCAGCGTATTGGCATTGCCCGCGCGCTGAGCCTTAAGCCCGATCTGTTGATTTTTGATGAGCCGACATCCGCACTTGATGTATCGGTTCAGGCGCAAATTCTTAATCTTTTGAAAGATTTGCAGCGTGACCTTAATCTGACATATCTGTTTATTTCGCATAACCTTGCAGTTGTCGATTATATCGCGGACCGGATTGCGGTGATGTGTGCCGGGCGAATTGTTGAATCCGCACCGCGCGAACAGTTGTTCCGTAATCCGTTGCATCCCTATACCCAGGCCTTGCTCAATGCTGTGCCGTTTGCCGATCTGGAACATCTGCTTGATTTCGATAAAATCGTTGATGGCAAGGCATCCGATCCGGCACGCTGGCCTGCACCCTTTACGATCAATGACACCAGTGCACCCAAAATGATGCAATTCGCCGAAGACCATTTTGTGCGTGCCGAACGTGCCGATTTCACGGAGATCGCAATATGATCAAGCTTTGTGCCAGTTCAGCTGTATCAGCCCGCCGTCTGTTCGGTGGTCTGATGATGGGGATGGGGCTTGTCGGGACCAGCTTGTTGCCAACCGGCGCAAAGGCAGAAGTCCCGTATTTTGAAGACGCGGTTGCCAAGGGCACCTTGCCGCCAATGTTGCAGCGGCTTCCTGAACATCCCAATGTCATTGATTTCGGTGCCGAAGGCAAAACAGTCGGAAAATATGGCGGTGAATTTGTCACCATCATGGGCCGGTCCAAGGATATCCGCATGGCGGTTGTTTATGGCTATGCGCGCTTGGTGGGCTATGACCAGGATCTGAACCTGCAACCCGATATTCTTGAGGCACTTGACGTTAACGAGGAGGGCAATGTTTTCACCCTTCATCTGCGCAAGGGTCACAAATGGTCGGATGGTGCGCCCTTTACGGCCGAAGATTTCCGGTATTACTGGGAAGATATCGTCAATAATGATGAATTGTTCCCGGTCGGCCCGCCACGCTTCCTGTTCGTTGGTGATGAACCGGCAAGTTTCGAAGTCATTGATGAATACACGGTGCGTTACAGCTGGTCGCGGCCCAATCCGTTCTTCCTGACCGAGTTGGCAGCGACCCGTCCGCCATTCATCTACCGTCCGGCCCATTATCTTAAGCAGTTTCACGAAAAATACCGGGATGCGGCAGAACTGGACGCATTGGTGCAGGAACGTGGTCTGCGCAGCTGGGCGGTGTTGCATACCGACATGGACCGTCCCTACAAACTTTCAAATATCGACCGTCCGTCCCTCGAACCGTGGTTGATCACGACCGAGGAACCGTCCGACCGGTTCGTTTTTGTGCGCAACCCGTATTATCATCGTGTCGATCCCGAAGGGAACCAGTTGCCCTATATCGACCGGATGATCTTCAATATTTCCAATTCCAAACTGGTCCCGGCAAAGGTCGGTGCCGGTGAAGTCGATTTGCAAAGCCGCATTCTGTCGCTTAAGGACTATACGTTCCTTAAACAGTCCGAAGCCAAACAGAACTATCAGGTGCGTTTGTGGGATGTCGGGGCGGGGGCCTATGCTGCGCTTTATCCCAACCTGACATGCAGCGACCCGGTGTGGCGCGATGTCATTCGCGATGTGCGGTTCCGCCGTGCGCTTTCACTGGGCATCAACCGGACCGAAATCAACCGCGTTCTGTTCTTTGGTCTAGCACAGCCGACGAATAATACGGTTCTGCCCAAAAGCCCGCTTTTCAAACCGGAATATCGCGAAAACTTTATAAAATTCGACGTCAAGGCGGCAAACGCCCTGCTGGACGAAATGGGGCTGGACAAGCGTGACGGTGATGGCATCCGTTTGCTGCCTGATGGTCGTCCGATGGAAATCATCGTCGAAACCACCGGCGAAAATCCCGAACATGACGACATGCTTGAACTGATCGGTGACAGCTGGCGCAAGATCGGCGTTAAAATGTATATCAAGGGACTTCAACGCGAAGTCCTGCGTAACCGCGCCTATAGCGGCGAGACGATCATGTCGATCTTTAACGGTGTTGATAACGGTCTTGCCACCGCGAACTCGGTGCCGTCCGAATTCGTACCGGTACAGCAAGACAGCCTGCAATGGCCGAAATGGGGCCAATATTATCAAACCAACGGCGAGGCCGGCGAAGCACCTGACATGCCGGCTGCTCGGGAATTGATGGACCTTTACAATAAATGGCAGTCCAGCAATGAAAAGGGCCGCAAGGAAGCCTGGCAGGGTATTCTGGATATCAATTCAGAAAACATGTTTTCGATCGGTCTGATCGGAAACGTGCCGCAGCCTGTCGTGGTCGACAAGGATCTGCGCAACGTACCGGAAAAAGGCATTCACAGTTGGGAACCGGGCGCATTCTTTGGCATGTATCGTCCAGACACATTCTGGTGGGACAGATAAGCCTGACATACTGATAACAAGACGTTTTGTTGCCAACGAGGGAAGGGCGCAAAACGACACGGGGGAGCGATTTCGCCGATGCTGACTTTTTTGGCAAGACGGCTTTTTGTAATGGTACCGACACTGATCCTGATCAGTGTGCTGGTATTCGTGATCATTCAGCTCCCGCCCGGGGATTTTCTGAGCACCTATCTCAATGAACTTCAGGCCCAGGGCGAGGCCGTCGATCCGGCAAAGATCGAATTTCTCAAACGGCAATACGGGCTCGATCAACCGATCTATGTGCAATATGCCGAATGGGCGTGGGGGTTGTTGCACGGTGATCTCGGCTTCTCGTTTGAATATAACCTTCCGGTAAGTGACGTGGTCGGCGACCGGTTGTGGTTGTCGATGGTGCTCAATTTCAGCACGGTCATTTTCATCTATATCGTAAGTTTCCCGATCGGGATCTATTCCGCGACACGGCAATATAGCTGGGGCGATTATGGGTTTACCCTTTTGGGCTTCCTCGGCCTCGCAATGCCGAACTTCCTGTTTGCCCTGATCCTGCTTTATTACGCCAATGTGGTCTTCGGGACGTCGATCGGTGGTCTGATGGATCCGGAATTCATCAATCAGGGCTGGTCATTTGCCAAAATCATGTCCGTTGCCGAACATCTTTGGGCGCCGGTCGTGGTGATCGGCACGTCGGGGACCGCATCGATGATCCGGCGGTTGCGTGCCAATCTGCTTGATGAACTCGGCAAACAATATGTCGTTACCGCCCATGCCAAGGGCCTTTCACCGACCAAGGTGCTGTTCAAATATCCGCTGCGCATGGCACTTAACCCGTTTATTGCCGATATTGGCAATATCCTGCCACAGGTGGTGTCGGGCTCGGTGCTGGTATCGGTGGTGATGTCCTTGCCAACCACCGGGCCGATGTTGCTTGCCGCGTTGCAAAGTCAGGACATGTATCTGGCCGGGTCGTTCCTGATGTTTCTGGCGTTGCTGACGGTTGTTGGCATGTTCATTTCTGACGTATTGCTGGCCTGGCTTGATCCCCGCATTCGCTTGCAGGGAGGTGTCTCCAAATGACGACGGATGACAACAAGCGCAACGAACATTTTGTTGATACCGCGCCCTTTGATCCCTGGGACCGCGAAGCTCTGACGCCGGAACAGGAAAAATACTATCTCGCATCGCAATGGCAATTGATGTGGTGGCGTCTTAAACGTCACCGGCTGGCGTATTTTTCTCTGATCATTCTGGCGATCATGTATGCCTCGGTGTTCATCGTCGAGTTTATCGCCCCCTATGCGCAGGAAACGCGCAATTCGGAATTCATCCATCACCCGCCACAGGCAATCCACCTGTTCCATGACGGGGAGTTCGTCGGGCCATTTACCTATGGCACGGATTTCTCGGTGGATATGGAAACGCTGAAGCCGACCTATACGACCAATATGGACCGTGTTGATCCTGTCAGGTTCTTCTGTTCGGGGGATGAATATGAATTCTGGGGCATGGTGGATATGGATTTCCATTTCGTCTGTCCATCGGAAGACGGGACATTGTTCATCTTTGGAACGGACCGGCTTGGACGCGACATGTTTTCGCGCATGGTGTATGGCGCGCGCGTGTCGTTGACCATCGGACTGGTGGGGATTTCGGTCAGTTTCCTTCTGGGGATCCTGATTGGAGGTGCGGCTGGCTATTACGGGGGATGGGTGGATGCCACGGCACAGCGTGCCATTGAAGTCATCCGATCATTGCCCGAAATCCCGCTTTGGATGGCGCTGTCGGCAGCCTTGCCCGTAACCTGGAGCCCGATCCTGATCTATTTCGGGATCACCATCATTCTCGGACTGATTGACTGGACCGGGCTTGCACGTGCGGTACGTTCAAAACTTCTGGCCCTGCGTGAAGAAGACTATGCCCTTGCCGCACGCTTGATGGGGGCAAAGCCCAAACGCATCATTGCCCGGCATCTGTTGCCGAATTTTGCAAGTCACCTGATTGCATCCGTGACGCTTTCAATTCCCAACATGATCCTTGGCGAAACCGCCCTCAGCTTCCTGGGGCTTGGCCTGCGTGCGCCGGTAACCAGTTGGGGCGTGCTTTTGAATGATGCTCAGAACATCAACGCCGTTGCCGTTTATCCGTGGTTGATGTTGCCTGTGGTGCCGGTGGTCATCGTTGTTCTGGCCTTCAACTTCCTTGGCGATGGCCTGCGCGATGCCGCGGATCCCTACAAGAACTAGGAAACCGCGACAACCTGTAACGACTTATAACATCAAAGGGCGGCCTGATCAGGCTGCCCTTTGATGTGTTCGGTGATATCTGTTTATCGTTTGCGCAGCCAAAGGCTGGTTTCATGTGCGCCGTCGGGCAGATGAATGCCATTGGCTATTGAATTTGTGACCAGATCATCAAGCCGGGTCGTGGCATAGGCGCTTGACCACATGATTTCAAATGCACCGCCCGCCAGCAACGCAGCAACGCCCTGTTGTTCGTTGTAGCCGCGCCATTGCCAGATTTCCGGATAGTCATCGGGCAGGGTGATGTCATGGATGTGAATGATCGTTCCGCTGGGCAGGATCGGAATAACCGATGAAAACAGCAAATCAACATCGGTGCCGGGCATCAGGATATGGCTGGAATCAATCGACAGGAAATCCGATCCGACAAGATCGCTAAACACGGTCTGGTCGGCTTTCTGGACAATGTTGCGCTCGATCGTGATCGGCAATTTAGCGATGTCGGCGCGCGGGGCGGGGTCAATGGCGTGAAACTGTGTCGGAAGATCGCCATCCTTGATGGCCCGGTAATAAAACCGTGTCGAATGACCCGATCCGATTTCTATGATCCGGTTGGGACGAAATTCGCGGGTAAAGACATAGGCCATCATCCCGTCAAGGCGCGGAAACCAGCTTTGCTGCCAGCGCGGTTCAGGCGGGGAGGCATTGCCAAAGCTGGCAAAGGCATCCTGATAAAGCGCAGCCTTGGTCAGCCAGGCTTTCATCGTCGGGGCGGCCTGTTCCATCATGGCTTCAATCGCCGGATATGTCGGCCGTCCGACCGCCTTTTGAGTTTCCGCGGCATAGCGATAAGGGATGAAATATCCCGCCGGTTCGGATCCGAAAAGCGTCATCAAACCGAGTTTCCAACGGCGCATTCTGCGTGAGAACGGCATCGACGTCATATTGGCAGTCCTTATGGTCAAACGGTTTGAATAGGGATTGTGCTGTTATGTGGTGCACAAGACATTAATCACAAAACGTTTTGTCTTCACCACGCCAGCTTCGCACAAGCCAGAAGGCGAATACCAGCGCAATCCCCGAAAGACCAGCCATGAAGTAATAGGCATGTGAACCAAATTGCTCATAAAGCGGCCCGGATGCCCAGATGCTGCTGCCCAGAAAAACACCCATCGACAATGTCGCCATCAGGCTTTGTGCGGATGTGGCAAGCTGTTGCGGGATGGCGCGCGCAATAAAGCTGACCGCTGCAAGATGGGTGATGCCAAATGTCATGGCATGAAGCGGCTGAACAAGCACGATCATCCAGACATTGTCGCTGGACCCCAAAACCGTCCAGCGCAGGATACCGGCCATCGCACCAAGCGAAAACAGAATGCCCGGATGGCGTCCGCGAACAAACCTACCTGCAACCGCAAACAGGACAATCTCGGCAACCACGCCGATTGACCAGAACATGCCGATCATTTCATGCGAATAACCGACCGATTCCCAATGGACAGAGGCAAAACTGTAATAGGTGCCATGTGCCCCCTGTGCAAAGCCGATGCAGCCCAGATAAACCAGAAACACCGGTTTGCGCAGCAAATAGATCAGGGATGACCCCGAACGCAACGGACGATCGGTTTGGGGATCGGGCATGCGGGTGGTGATGACAAAATTGACAATGCCGGCAATGAACAGCATCCAGACGATCCATTGCGTCGATGTCCCGTCCAGAACCCAGCCGGCACCGTATGACGCCACAATGAAGGCAAGCGACCCCCAAAGGCGGACACGCCCGTAATCAAGTTCCCGTGCCTTGCATTCATGCACGGTTATGGTCGTGCCAAGCGGCAATAGCGGCGAAAAGGTAAAACCGATTACCACCGATAACGCGGCAAGCCACCAGAAATTGCTTGAAACCGGAAAGGCCAGAATGGACAGCACATAAATGCCCGCCAGCCACAGCATCGGCGTTTTGCGATTGCCGGTGCGATCGGCGCGCTGTGCGATCAGCGGGTCGGCAAATACCCGCACCCAGTTGGGCAGGGACAAAAGAATGCCGATTTCACCGGCCGATAGTCCCTGCGCCTTCAGCCATACCGGCCAATAGGGCAGGAACACCCCCTGAATCAAAAACAGGCCAGAAAAAAACAGGGCAAGCACGGTCGCTGTTTTCATGCGATCCGGGTCTTTTTGCGGGGCGGCGTTCATTGTGGTGGCTTGGTCATTCATGTTGTGATCTGGCGACGTTTCAGCCCGCGAATGACAAAGCGTGCCGGATGTATGGCATCCATCAGGGATTTTTCCAAAGGCAACGGCATGGCGCAAATCTCGCTGGCAAGAATTTCGGCGGCAAGCGGGGCACCAATCAGTCCACGCGCCCCGAACCCGGTACAGATATACACGTCTTTGTGGTAAGGCGCACGGATATATCGCGCGCCTTTTTTCCCTTTATCTATATCGTGATAGCACGAAAGATAGCGGTCAAAATCCGGTGCAGGCCCGATCAGCGGCAAGTGATCGGCTGTGGTGGTGCGGACCGCCGCCCGACCGTCCAGTGTCTTACCCGACAAATGTTCAGACAGTGCTGGAAGGATTTTCGATAACTGTCTGATATTAAATGCATGATCGCTTTCGCGGAGATCTGTTTTGGCATCATCGCGCCCAAACGTTGCTCCGATCACGTGCATGCCGTCACGTTGGGGGGTGATATATCCCTTATAGCTTAGAACACAACGCATGTTAGCGCTAACATACGTCTCGGCCAATGCGTCGGCCGGGCAATAGGTGATCTGCCCGCGGACCGGGTTAAGGTGATCGGAAAGCCATCTGGTTTGGGCAAGGTTTGCGGTTTCGAGGGCACCGGCGATCACCACCGTATCAAACGGACCAAATTCGCGGCCATCGTTGCTGCGCAGTCGCTTGCCATCCGGGGTATCAATGATTTCGGAAATACAGGTCGCAAGCTGACATTCGATATCTGCTGTCAGGGCGCGGACAAAAGATGGCGGATGGACCCATCCGGCAGAAGGATAGAACAGTCCATCCATCGGAACCGGAATGCCGAGCATGTTGCTGGCTTCATCGCTGGTCATGGCCCGAACGAGATCGGGTTTGTCATGCAAGCGGGCGATCAGGCCGTCAAGACGTTCACGTTTGCGCGGACTGGTGGCAAGGTCCAGCACCCCGCAAAAATCGGCCTCGACCTTGCCCTGGTCGGCCAGGCGTTTGACCATGCGATGACTGAACCGATACCCGGCCTCATAGAAACGGCCCATGATCGCGTGATCAACCGTCAGATATGGTTCAAGCATCCCGATCGGATTGCCCGATGCGGCTTGGGCAAGGTCGCGCTGCTGTTCGAACAACACCACCTTGCAGTCACGCTGATGCAGGGCATTCGCGCAGGCGGCACCGGCCATGCCGCCGCCAATGACGGCAACGGTTTTTGCTTTGGTTTTGGTCGCACCGGGCAGGTGAAACCACGGATCATCGGCAATTTCATAGCGTGCCTCATCATCGGCAAGTTCCGGTTGGCGGGCCGGAAGGTTTGCCGTGATCATGTCGCGCTTATAGGCAAAGCCTTTGCGTTTGCTGACCTCGAAACCGGAACCTTCCAGCCCGTCACGGGCAATGCGGGCGGCCGTAAAGGTCGCAAGTGTTGCACCGGCCGGGTTAGATGCCGCTGCCAGCGCCGCAAACAGGGACGGTTGCCACATGTCGGGATTGCGCGACGGGGCAAAGCCGTCAAGAAACCAGCAATCAATTGCCCCGGAATATCCCGACCAGCAGTCGATCGCATCCCCGATCAAAAGCGTCAGGGAGATGGCGCCATCAGCAAGGATAAATCGGTGAATACCGGGCAGCATCGTTTCATGGGGCCAGACTTCGCCAAGTTGTTCTGACAAGTCTGCCAGTTCCGGCCAGCTTCGATGCGCGCGGATCATGTCATCGCGCGATAACGGGTATTTTTCGACCGAAACAAAGTGCAGGCGTTTGGACCGATCCGGGTCCTGTGCCCAGCATTGCCACGCCGCCAGAAAATTCAGCCCGGTGCCAAATCCCGTTTCACCAATGGTAAAATTGTCTTTGCCTTGCCAGGCCGTCGGCAAATTGTTGCCATCGACGAATACATAATGTGTTTCAGCAAGCCCGTCTTTGGGATTGTAATAAACATCGCCAAAATGCGGGGAAAATGGGACATCGCCATCGCGCCAGGTTATCGCGCCGGCTTTGGTGGGGGCGTCATCTTCCCCGATGACGTCATCGTCCCGTACTGTCATGCAGACAGGGCCTCGTCATCACGTTCGGGCACCAGTGCCAGTGCTTCGCGCACGACTTCGGTTCCGGCACCTTTGCGATGGGCATTTTCGCTGAGATAACGACGCCATTGCTTAGCACCACGCATTTGCTGGAACAGGCCAAGCATGTGACGGGTGACATGACCAATGGTGGCATTTTCTTCGGTAAGATGTTGCTCGATATAGGGCAACATGGCTTCGACCACCTGATGACGGGTCAGCGGTTTGGCATCATCGCCATAAAAGCGACGGTCGACATCCGCCAGAATATAGGGGTTCTGATAGGCTTCGCGTCCGATCATCACACCATCAACATGTTTAAGGTGCTCTTCGGTTTCATCAAGCGTCTTGATGCCGCCATTGATCAGAATTTCGAGTTCCGGGAACTCCTGTTTAAGCTGATAGACCAACTCGTATTTCAGGGGCGGGACTTCGCGGTTTTCTTTGGGTGACAAACCTTTGAGCCAGGCCTTGCGGGCATGGACAATGAATGTTTTGCACCCGGCATTGGCAACGGTTTCGGTGAACCGTTTAAGGGATGGATAGTCTTCCTGATCATCAATACCGATCCGGTTTTTGACGGTAACCGGCGCGTCACTGGCAGCGATCATTGATTTGACGCAGTCGGCCACAACATCGGGTGTCCCCATCAGGCAAGCCCCGAACGCACCATTTTGCACCCGATCAGACGGGCAGCCGCAATTCAGATTAATCTCGTCATAGGCATATTGATTGGCGATGTCACAGGCACGTGCCAGATCATCCGGATCGCTGCCGCCAAGCTGAAGCGCAACCGGGTGTTCCGCCGCGTTGTAGCGCAGATGCCGGTCAACGCCGCCATGAATGATCGCGCCTGTTGTGACCATTTCGGTATAAAGCAACGTATGACGACTGATCTGGCGCAAGAAATAGCGATCATGTCGATCCGTCCAGTCCATCATCGGGGCGACGGAAATACGTCGATTAACAGTCATATGCCTACCGTTTGTGTTCAAAGCGGGTGAATGGGGTTGCCGTATTCCAAGCGCCGTCTTTATATAGGTTCAGGGATTAAGGGTCAAAACCGATTGAGCGATGCATGGCTGCATCCCGAGTTTGAAAATTAACAGGAATAGATATGGTCACGATTTACGGCATCAAGAATTGCGATACTGTCCGCAAAACCCTGAAATGGTTCGATGCACAAGGTGTTGAAAACAAATTGCATGATTTCCGTGCGGACGGCATTGATGCCAAAACCATCGAAGGATGGCTTGATGAAGTCGGTGGCGCGGTGCTGATCAATAAACGCGGGCCAAGCTATCGCAATCTGACTGATGCCGATAAGGCGACGCTGGAGCAGGGCGGGGCAAAGGCCGCAGAAATTCTTGCTGCCAACCCGACTGTGATCAAACGGCCGGTTGTTGATTTCGGTGCGACCCGTTCGGTCGCCTATGATGAAAAACGCTGGACGGAACTGGCGGGCCTTTAAGGGTATCTGACATGACAAAGCCGGTTATTCGTGGCGTGATCTTTGATTGCGACGGTGTTCTTGTGGACACGGAAACACTTGCCTGTCGTGTTCTGACCGAACAGCTGTGTGAATATGGCTGCGATATGGACATGACAAAGACCCATGATCTTTTCATCGGCGGGACGCTTGCGATGGTGCCCCCGAAAATGAAGGAACTGTTTGGCATCACCTTGCCAGAAGACTGGCTTGCGGAATGTTATGAACGGACCTTTGTGGCGTTTCGCAATGATCTGGAACCCTTTGCCGATCTGGGACCGATCCTTGATCTTCTTGATCACCACGGCATTCCGATGGCGGTTGGCAGTAACGGCCCCCACAACAAGATGGATGTTTCATTGGGCAAGGTCGGGATCAAGGATCGCTTCGGGGATCGGATCTGTTCGGCCCATGACGTCAAAAATGCCAAACCGCATCCGGATGTCTATTTGCTGGCGGCGGAAAGAATGGGACTGCCGATCACGGACTGCGTGGTCGTTGATGACAGCCAGAACGGGGTCAGGGCAGGCGTGGCATCGGGGGCAACAACCGTCGGGTTGGTTGACATCACACCGGCACAGTATCTGCGTGATGCCGGTGCTCATTTCATTGCCAATGATCACAAGGATTTGCACAGCCTGTTTGAAAGCTGGATCACAGCAGCCTGAATAACCGCCGATCACGGCAAAGATAAAAGGGCGGAACAGTATCACTGCTGTTCCGCCCTTGTTGTTGCATGGTGTTTTGCTACGCTTGTTTGGCCTAATTTCCGATAACCAGTCCCTCGCGGCGGGGATCGGCGCCACCAATCAATGTATCATCGGTGATCATGATGGCGTGAATGCCGGAATTAAGGTCCTGGATACTGGTTTTAAAGCCCATTGCCTCCAACTCGGGTGCAAGTGATGTGGCGGGTGTGCCCGCCTCGACATCAAATGTACCAAACCGGTTGACCAGATGGGGCATGTTGATGGCTTCTTGCGGGGACATGTTCCAATCAATCATTGCGATGAGTGACTGGGCGACATACCCGATAATGCGCGACCCGCCCGGGGAGCCGACGGCAAGGAACGGTTTGTCATCTTTCATCACGATGGTCGGGGCCATTGACGATCGCGGGCGTTTGCCCGGTTCTAGCCGGTTGGCGATGGGAACGCCGTCCTTGTGTGTGCGGAATGAAAAATCGGTCAACTCGTTATTGAGCATGAAGCCGTTCACCATAAGCCGCGAACCAAAGCCGTTTTCTATGGTTGTTGTCATCGACACGACATTGCCATAGCTGTCGACAATTGAAAAATGGCTGGTACTCGGGAACTCGATGGCTTCATCATCGGCAAGATTCATCGCATGGCTAAAGGATGGCAAACCGGCTTCGACGTTATCAAGCGAGCGCTTGCTGGTAAGCAATTTGGACCGTTCACCAAGATAGTCCTTATCGAGCAATCCACTTAACGGCATCGGGACAAAATCGATATCGGCCATATACCGGCCTCGGTCGGCAAAGGCCAGCCGCGATGCATCCCCGATCAGGCGCCAGCTTTCAGTCGCATTCGGCCCAAGCGTTGCGATGTCATATGGCTCGATCAGGCCAAGGATTTGTCCGACCGTAAGTGCGCCTGACGATGGCGGGCCCATGCCACAAACGTCATAGCCGCGATATTCGGCACAGACCGGTTGACGTTCCTTGACCTGATAATTGGCAAAGTCACGCATGGATAAAACGCCGGGGTTCCAGGTCGCGCCTTTGATTTTGGCTACAATGTCCCGTGCGATGGACCCGTAATAGAAGTTTTCAGTGCCATGTTGGGCTAGATCGCGCAGTGTGGCCGCATAATCCGGATTGCGCAGGGTTGTCCCGGCGGCAATCGGGGTGCCATTGCTGTTAAAGAAATAATTCCGTGCCGTCGGGTCGCGCGACAATTTTTCCTGATCTGCCGCGATCAATGACGCCAGGCGTTCGGAAACCGCAAATCCGGCATCCGCACGTGTGATGGCTGGTGACAGGACGACCGGCCAGTCAAGTTGCCCCCATTTTTCATGGGCCGTTTTCAGTAATGCCGGGGTGCCCGGTGTTCCAACGGACCGGCCACCGACAACCGCGTCATAGAATTTAAGCGGTTCGCCATTGTCATCCTGAAACAGGGTCGGGGTCGCATCAAGCGGGGCGGTTTCACGGCCATCAAGGGTGGTGAGAGTGCCGCTTTGTGCGTCGTAATAAACAAGAAACGCCCCGCCACCAAGGCCGGACGACTGTGGTTCAACAAGGCCCAGCATCGTTTGGACAGCAACCATGGCATCAATGGCATTGCCGCCCTGTTGCAGAATATCTGCACCAGCCTTTGCGGCATGCGGATTGGCTGCCGAAACCATCCAGTGTCGGGCGTGAATGTCTGTGCGCGGGGCGGATGTGGCGGTACCGTTTTCCGGGGCAACGGCATCGGTGGCCTGTTGGGCTGTTGCCGATGTGCTGATCGTGCCTGCGATCCCCGCCATGGCAATGACGGGAAGGATCCGGATCAATGGGAAAAGACTGTTCATGTGGGGCATGTCACCAACCTTTGTTCTGGCTAAGGTGAACATGCTCCCAGAAAATGTCTGTGATTTAAAGCCATCGTTTTGCAGCGGATAAAAAGTTCAACCACAAATGATCGATGATCATGCCGCGCTTTTGTTGCCCTTGGTGCGTTGCTGGGTCACCAGCTTGACCTGAAGCCATTCAAGCATGGTCTCGGCCACCTTTTCCCAGTTTTTATCAAGCATCATGGCGTGGTGAATATCATCAACCAGCGCATAGTCGGCGTGATATTTCCTGGCAGTGTGGTGGATCAGTTCGCTTTGAATGATTTCATCATCGTGGGCCCCGATCACCAGCATTGCCGGTGCGTCGTCCGCGGTCAGGAAAATCGGATTGGCACCCATCATATCAAGAAGTGCGCGCTGACTTTCTGTTTCCAGACGCCCGAAATAGATCATGCCTTCGTCTTCGGCGATGTCGGGCGACAGCATGGCGCGGCCCAGTCGTTCGCGCAAAAATGTGTGCGGGCCGATCGCCTGAAGCCAGGCCATCTGAAAATAAAGATCGGGCTGGGCCATCGCCATCATGGCATTGCTGGCCAGAAGGCCTTCGGGCGGGACCGATGCCATCAGAATGGCGGCTTCGGCAGTGTGCTGTTCCAGAAATTTCTGAATGATATAGCCGCCCATTGAATGGCCGATCAGCACCGGCGTTTGCCCCAGTGTGTCGACAACTTCTTCCAGATCCTCGACATAATCATCAATCGAGGCAAGACTGCGCAATTGTCGTCCGCCACTGCCACCGTGCCCTCTGAGTGAAAAGGATACGGTTTCAAATCCCTTGTCGGCAAACCAGTTCAGGAAATGCTCGTTCCAGCACCAGGCACCAGTAAAGGCCCCGTGCACGAAGACAAGCGGGTGTTTGCTTTTGGGTTTGCCCGTCGGACTGCGGCGGAAAATTTCCAGTTCTGGACTCATGCTGGGTCTCCTAAAGGAAACAGGACCAATATGTTATGAAGTCGTATGGGAAATTCTGCCAACATGTTCGCACATGCAGCATAGTCATGTCTATCGGGATGTGCTGATTTGCATCTTGTTGCAATAGATTGTCAGTGCCTGGTTGTTTGCTTATGATTGTGTTCGGGACAGTGGAAGTATCAAGAGGGGCAGCGTCACAGTTGCCAATTCGAATAACAACAACAGCGCAACATAAAGCATGGGTTCATGACCAAATTATCTGTCGTTGGCATTTTTGCGAACCTCGACGAAGACGCACTTGGGGACGTTGAACGTCACATCAATCGCAAAACATATGCAGCCGGTGCCCAGATCATCGAGCCCGAAGCAGACAGTTCAGACGTCTATCTGATTTTGTCGGGCCGTGTACGGATCGTGAATTATTCCCTGTCAGGGCGTGAAATCACGCTTGAGGAAATCGGTGCTGGCGGTTGTGTCGGTCAATTGTCCGCGATTGACGGGGAACCCAGATCGGCCTGTGTTTTTGCTGTGGATGATACGGATGTCGGGATTTTGAGCCCCGCGAACTTTGAAAAAGTTGTCAAAAGTCATCCGTCTGTGGCCTGGAATGTGATCAGCGAACTGGCGCGGATTGTGCGCACATCAACGCGCCGGATTGTCGATGTCAGCACGCTTGGTGCAAACGAACGGGTGATTGCCGAAATCCTGCGCCGGGCGCAACAGGTTTGCGATGACAAGGGGGCGGCAACCTTGTCGCCAGTACCGGTGCATTCAGAGGTGGCCGGTCGTGTAAGCACGTCGCGCGAAACCGTTGCGCGCGTGATGGGAAGTCTTGGCCGCAAGGGGCTGGTCAACAAGATTGACAGCGGATTGCATGTTCCAGATGTCCGTCGCCTTGAAGAATTCCTGAGCGAGTCCATTCACTGATCGTCTTACGGATCGTCGGTAAAATTGCCAAAAACGATGTTTCTGCTCGGAAATGTCACAAAATGAACGATTTTTCGATCAGTTGTGATGGCTGTCACAGAAATAGCGAGTATGCGCAGGTAGTAATAATCTTGTGACGGGCATTTCGATGGTCCGGCACATCTCCCCCAAGAGAGTTTACTGGCCGTACTTTTTAGTACGGCCATTTTTTTGCGTTTTCGCATGGCGATGGTGCGGATGCCTTTGTAATCTGACGCGATTATTCAGCATCATTAACGCAAAAGGATGGCAGGAATGCGGTTATCGGTTGTGATGGCGGGGCTTAACGGGGCGATGGCGGTTGCCCTTGGTGCCTTTGCTGCCCACGGGATGGCAGGGACGGATATGGAATATGCGCGAAGCCTGGTTGAGAAGGGCGCGCATTATCAGCTTGTTCACGGGGTTGCGCTGGCCGCGATTGCAGGCCTTGTGCATCATGTTCCTGACGAAAAACTTTTGCGGATTGCGGCTTATGCGATGCTGGCTGGCATCCTGTTTTTCTGCGGATCGCTTTATGTCATCGCCTTTAGCGGTATTTCCGGGTTTGGGGCAATTGCACCGATTGGCGGTGTATCGTTCATTGCAGGCTGGCTTGCGCTTGCCGCGGCGGGGTATCGCCGGTTTGCATAGCCAGGGCGGGGAATGCCATGCCCGATCCGTCGGGCTGGCGTTTTGGTCTGAAGCCTGGAAATAAAAAAAAAAGACGTGACCCGAAGGGCACGTCTTTTTTAAATCGTCCAGTAGTCCGGTTCCGAAGAACCTGATTACTTCATTTTCGCTTCTTTGAACACGACGTGCTTACGCACGACCGGGTCGTACTTGCGAAACTGGAATTTCTCGGTGGTATTCCGCGGGTTCTTCTTAACAACATAGAAGTAACCGGTATCTGCGGTGCTTACCAACTTTACGAGGATCGAAGCGGGCTTCGCCATGTCTCTGCATCCTGTGTTCAGGTGTATCTCAGGCGGCGGAACATAAAGGTTATCGCCAGAGTGTCAAGCCATTTTGGCAAAAAAGAATGCATTTTTAATGCGCGTCGAAAGTATCGGCGATTTCCTGTTGTCCGACAAAGGCGAGATTCTTGTAATCAGGGCTGTTTTTCAGCAATTCCAATGCAACTTTGATGTCAAATTCGTCATTGTTGCTGTGGGCCGGGCAGACGCTTCGAAGTTCCCGGCGGCTTTTTTCATCCCGGTAATCAAGGGTGCGCCATTTGGTCAGCATGCTGGCCGTCTGATCACGCTGTGACAGGGCGGTTGAAACCCGGTGAACCGGGGTATCATTATCATTCGATTGCGTGCAGATCGCCGGGAACAGTCCGATTCTGTCAAATGTATAGCCCGACGGGGCCGTCATCCGCGACCAGGTAAAGGTCAAGGTGCCATGGTTGGGCAAATCATTGATTGCCTGAACCGATCCTTTGCCAAAGCTGGTGGATCCGACAAGCACAGCACGATTGCGATCCTGAAGGGCCGCGGCAACCAGTTCGGCCGATGATGCGGTGCGCCCGTCAATCAGGACAATCAGCGGTGCACCCTTGGTCAGGTCGCTATTGCCGGCCCGAAACGTATGGCGGGCGGCCATGACGCGCGAAAATGTGTTGCCGATCGGGCCGTTTTCAAGGAACAGGTCGGCCACAGCGACCCCCTGTTGCAGCAAACCGCCGCGATTGCCCCGCAAATCGAGGATAACCCCCTTAAGGCCGCCATCATAAAGTTGCGCCTTAAGGATGTTGTCGCCCAATGTGCTTGCAGTTGCACTGTTGAAGCTGGTGATGCGGGCAATCAGGATATTGTCGCGGGTTTCAGCAAAAACAGTCCGGTCAATGACACGTTCGCGCATGATTTCAACCGGGACAATTGCCCGATTGTCGGCCTTGTTGATGTCGATGGTTACCCGTGTGCCTTCTTCGCCATGAAGAAGATCGGCGGTATAGGTGCTGGTCTTGCCATACATGTCTTCGCCATTGACCGCGACGATCTGATCCCCGGGATGCAGTCCGGCCTTGGCCGCCGGGCTTTCGGGATGCACCAGTTTCACCACCGGATAGCCGTCACCGCCGATAACGCGAATGCCGATGCCGATATATCCGTCACGCCGGTTGCGCGCCGTTTCGGCCTGTTTGGGGCCTTCATAGCGGCTGTAACGGTCTAGGTTGCGAATGGCGCCACTGACCAGGGCGGCCTGAACATCAAGGGTGTCGCTATTGCGCAGCACTGGTGAATAGGCCCGATAGGTACCAAGCCCGCGCAGGGTGATTTCAGACCAGATCTGGTTGCCTTCAACACTTGTCTGATCATAGTTGGTCTGCGGAAGGGCGATGGTTTGTACCGTCTTGCCGTCATATTGCAAGACGAGGTCATCCGGGGTGATATCGACCCGGATGTTGTCATCGATTTCAGACAGGCCATCAAGGGTGTTGACCAGAATCTGATCGCGGCTGATCGGATCAATATACCGGGTAGCGACAAGATCGATTGTCTGGGTAACCAGTTCGCGGGTTTGCGGATCATCCGGGGCGGTAATCCCGGCAACCTGCGGGGTGCCACAAGCCGCCTGTAAAAGGCAAAGCCCAAGCGTAGCCCCGATACGCCGCCAATGGCGCAAGCTGGTCTTAAGACAAAGGTCTTCAATGCGGGGCCGGCCAATCGTGACCAAGGGAAACATCCGACTAATTTTGGAAATCCAAGTTACTTATTCTAAAGGAAAATGTGCCCGATAGCCAATGACTATCCTTTGATGCGCATGGCCCACTGGGTGCCAAGCACCGCGCCTTTGATAAAGGGCAGGAAACCAAGGCACAGCAACACGGTCGCCGGCAGCCAGATCGACATTTGCATCCAAAGCGACGGCTTGATTGTTTGCTCCATCATCAGAACGCCGGGCACAACAATATGTCCAACCAGAAAGATGGTGAAATAGGGCGGTGCATCGTCGCAGCGATATTCACCAATCGGGTGACTGCAAACATCACATGCCGGGCGCAGTTTGAGATACCCGCCAAATGCAAGCCCGTGGCCGCAATTGGGGCACTTGCGCCGGAACCCGCGCCGAAGACCAAGCAGCAACCGCTTGCCGCTATCGGTCGGGCCGGAAAGGCTATCTTCGGTATGGGACGAGGACGTCATATCGCGAAGGGGATCGTTCTGATCGTTGTGGGGCATCGTCATGGGGCGCTTAACTCCTGTTTCTTTTCTGCCCGCACTTGATCCAAAGGGCAAAAAGGGGCATTGAAACGGTATGCCATCATCATGATGTTCAATAGCGCAAGCAAGTAAAATCGACCCGTTCTAATCACCCTATGGGCGACTTTGCGATTGTAAAGCATAATTGAATACCTGCTAAAGGAGTGCCCAATGGGAAATGCGGACGATATCGTTGCCAGTCTGAAACAGGACTTCATTGAGGACACAATTGAACGTGTTGACCGGATTGAAACAACGATTGATCGTATCGCCGGCGGAATGGATGAAGCGGGGCCGGGCATTGCGGAAATTCGCCGCGAAGCCCACACCGTCAAGGGTTTGGCCGGATCATTCGGGTTTCCCCTTGTTGGCGCAATTGCCCATCGCATGGAAGATTACATCGCCGAGCTGACCAAGATCGATGATCTGGAAGCCGCATCCCTGGTCGATTTCACCAGCTGGATTCGCGAAATCATCGAAAGCGGCACCAATCCGCAGGCCGAGGAAGAAACCCGCATCCTGCGTTCTTTGCCGACCCGCACGGTAAAAAGTGATGAAAAGGCCGAAAAATCCCACAACGGATCGGCGCAGGACAAGGAAATCCTGCTTGTGACCGCAACGGCTGTTCAGGCCCATTTTCTGCAGCGCGAATTGCGCGAACAGGGATTTCGTACCATTACCGCGCGCACTGCTGTCGAGGCCTTTGAAACAGTTGTTCAGTCCCATCCCGATGCGATCATTACCGCGGCTGTTCTTGACGGGCTGAGCGGCATTGAACTGATCCGTGCCTTGGCAGCGATGAAGACGTTGGCGGATAAAAAACTGGGCCTTCTGACAAGTTTTGATGCATCGCATCCTGATCTGGACGGGTTGCCGGGCAATGTCGCGATCATCAATAATCGTGGCAAACAGACATCCGAGCATCTGGCGAAATTCATCGCGACCATGATGTAACTGGCGTAATTTATTGTTTTTATTGCACAAAGGGCGGCCAGATGGCCGCCCTTTGTTTGTTTGCGTGTTTGTTCACGGGGGGGTTTATTAGGACTTGTCGTCGCGTTTGGCAGTGTTGCGGGTGACGCGGTTTGACGCGACCAGCTTGCGTTGCTTTTTGGGCGTCGTTTTCTTTTTGCCCTTTGACTTGGTCGCAGACGTGCCACCAGGGCCCTTGCCATCGCGCGGGCCGGAACGGAAGCCGGGTTTGCTGCCATGACGGTGGCTGCGGTCCCCTGGGCTGCTGCCCCGACGTTTGCCCTGGCCTTTGCGCCCACGTGGTCGTTCGACCAGATCGCGGGCGGTGATGTCGGCATGTTCGGCCAGTCGCAATGCCAGTGACCCGGTTGCGGCATCGGCATCGGCGATGCGGACCACAACGCTATCACCCAACTGGAACTTCTTGCCGCGATTTTGCCCGACCAGTGCGTGGCTTGCGGCATCATGGATGTAATAGTCATCGGGCAGGGTGGAAATCGGCACCAAGCCGTCTGCCCCGGTTTCATTGAGCGAAATGAACAGCCCAAAATGCGTGACCCCGGAAATCTTGCCCGGGAATTCGGCACCAACCTTGTCAGACATATAGGCCGCGACATACCGGTCGACCGCATCGCGTTCGGCCATGGCCGCCCGTCGTTCCGTGCCGGAAATGTCTTCGCCGATCTGCTCGAACCGTTCACCATCTTCGGGCGGAAGGCCGCCTTCACCCAGTTTCAAACCGGCAATCAGCGCACGATGGACCAGAAGGTCGGCATAACGGCGGATCGGGGATGTGAAATGGGCATATTTCTTCAATGCCAGGCCAAAGTGCCCTATATTATCGGGGCTATACATCGCCTGTGACTGGCTGCGCAGAACGACCGTGTTGATCAGCTCTGCCTCGGGTGTGTCCTTGGCCAGTTCCAGAATGCGGTTAAAGTCCCGCGGACGCAAAACCGATGCCTTGTTCAGCTGATAACCGGCCCCTTCAAGGAACTCGCGCAGGGCTTCAAGCTTTTCCTCGCTCGGGGCATCGTGGATGCGATACATGCAGGGCTGCTTGATGCGTTCAAGTTCCTCGGCTGCACAAACGTTGGCAGCAATCATGAATTCTTCGATCAGCTTGTGGCTGTCAAAGCGCGCACGCGGGGCAATTGCGACGATCTGGCCCTGGTCATTCAGCTCAATCTTGCGTTCGGGAACATCAAGTTCCAGAACGCCACGTTTTTTCCGCGCTTCGAGGAAGGCGTGGAAAGCGCCATAAAGCGGCTTGATGATCGTGTCGACCAGCGGCCCTGTGGTGTCATCGGGCTGACCATCCATGGCGCGCTGCACCTGATCATAGGTCAGGCGCGCCGCAGAACGCATCATGCCGCGACAGAACTTGTGACGCAGCTTGTGCCCGTGCTTGTCGAGCCACATCTCGACCGCCATACAGCCGCGATCTTCATGGGGAACCAGCGAACACCAGCCATTTGACAGCTCAAACGGCAACATCGGAACAACGCGGTCCGGGAAATAGCAACTGTTGCCGCGTTTCACCGCTTCGCGGTCAAGCGCGTCGCCCGGGCGCACATACCAGGAGACGTCGGCAATCGCGACCATGATGTGCCAGCCGCCTTCATTGGCAGGATCGGGGTCGGCTTCGGCCCAGACGGCATCATCGAAATCACGCGCGTCGGCACCATCAATGGTCACCAGCGGAATATCGCGAAGGTCGGTACGTTTGCCAAGCGGCGTGGCCTTTGATTCCCGTGCCTGAAGTTCGACTTCCGGCGGGAATTCAAACGGAATGCCACGCGCATGGATCGACACAAGGCTGATCGATTTCGGTTCGTTGATATTGCCAAGAACCTCGGTGATCCGGCCCTTGCGCAATCCGAAATGTTTGCCCGGCAGGATTTCCGTCAAAACCAGCGACCCGGCCTCAAGATCGGGATGATCATCAAGCGGCACTGCGATTTCGCCGCTATCCTTGCGATCGGTGGGCACAACGCGACCTTCGCGTTCATTGGGGCGGTAAAGTCCCAAAACGCGCTGTGGACCGCTTCCAAGGACCCGCATGATGCTGGCTTCGTAGGTTTGCTTGCCGGTATAGCGCAGCTTGGCCAGGATCTTGTCACCGATGCCAGGCGCACTTGGCCCGCCACGTCGGATCGATTTGACGACAATCTGGGGCGGTTCGTAGTCATGTTTCCAGACATTCGGCTTGGCCAGAACCTCGCCATCATCGTCGATGCCGGTAATTTCAAGCACCTCGACCGGGGGCAGACGGTCGGGTTTGTCAAACCGTCTGCGTCCCTTGACGACATCGCCGCCGATTTTCAGTTCCTTGAGGATTTTTTTAAGCTCGATCTTGGCTGCACCCTTGATGTTAAAGGCGCGCGCAATTTCGCGCTTGCCCACCGGGGTGGGGCTCACATCGATGAATTCGATGATTTCTTCCCGGGTCGGGAAGTGTTTTTTGTCTTCTGTATCGTTCGCCAACTTCGCGGCGTCCTTTCACTTAATTTCCACTGAAAAGGAAAGCGGCAGATTAATCTGCCGCCGCCTTTTTCGTGGTTGTCTTCTTTGCTGCGGTTTTCTTTGCAGCCGTTTTCTTTTTCGCGGGGGCTTTTTTCTTTGCCGTCGCGGTTTTGGTTGCCGTTTTCTTGGTCGCGGCTTTTGATGTTTTGCCCGACTTGGCTTCCTTTTCCTTGATGGCCTTTATCGCCATCTCAAGGGTGATGTCATCGCGTTCAACATCGCGGATGTTGGCGATGGTCTTTTTGTGTTTCACAAACGGACCCCAACGACCAACTGCGACAAAGATCGGTTCGTTGTCATCGGGATGTTTGCCGATTTCCTTGCCGGCTTTTTCGCGCTTGTCCGCGATCAGGGCGATGGCCCGGTTTTCACCAATGGTCAGCACGTCATCATCGGCCTTAAGAGACGCAAAGATGCTGCCGGCCTGAACATAGGGACCAAAACGTCCGATATTGGCTTTCATTTCCTCGCCGGTATCGGGGTAAATCCCGACCACGCGCGGAAGTGTCAGAAGCTCTTCGGCCTTGGTCAGGTCGACGACCGATGGCTCCAGCCCCTTGGGCAGGGAGGTACGTTTCGGTTTGACCTTTTTGGGTTTGCCGTTCTTGCCTTCGACTTCTTCTTCTTCACCAAGCTGAACATAAACCCCGTACGGGCCTTTGCGCAGGGTGATTTCCTTGCCGGTTTCCTTGTCGATGCCCAGAACCTTGGGTCCGGCATCAAGTTCGGAATCATTGCCATTTTCATTGGCAACCAGCGGCCGGGTGAAGTTGCAGTCCGGATAGTTCGAGCATCCCAGGAATGCACCGAACTTGCCCAGCTTCAAGCTTAGGGTGCCATCAGAACATTTCGGGCATTTATGCGGATCGGTGCCGTCTTCACGCGGCGGGAACAGATAATTTTCAAGCATCACCTGAAGCGCATCAAGCACATCGGTGATTTTCAGTTCCTTGGCCTCGTCGACATTGCCTTTGAATGATTTCCAGAAGTCACGAAGCACTTCTTTCCAGGCAAGGTTGCCGGTCGAGATTTCATCAAGCTGGTTTTCAAGATCGGCGGTGAAGTTGTACTGAACATAGCGTTCAAAGAACTTCGACAGAAACGCAGTGACAAGGCGACCACGGTCCTGTGCGACAAAGCGGCGCCGTTCAAGCAACACATAGTTGCGATCCTGAAGAACCGAAATGATCGATGCATAGGTCGACGGACGGCCGATGCCAAGTTCTTCCATCTTCTTGACCAGGCTCGCCTCGGTATATCGGGGCGGGGGCTGGGTGAAGTGCTGGTCGATGCTGACTTTGCCAAGGTTGGGTTTCTGACCTTCCTTAAGCGGCGGCAGACGACGATCATTTTCGTCCTCGGCCTCGTCATCCTTGCCTTCCTGATACAGTTTCAGGAAGCCGTCAAATTTCACAACCGAGCCGTTGGCACGCAGAACAACGTGATTGTCATTCGATGACAGGTCGACTGCAACCTGATCAAAGCGGGCGTCTTCCATCTGGCAGGCAACGGTACGTTTCCAGATCAGGGTGTAAAGTGCCAGCTGGTCCTTATCAAGGTGGCGCGCCACCTGATCGGGGCGGCGGAACAGATCGGTCGGACGAACCGCTTCGTGGGCTTCCTGTGCGTTCTTTGCCTTGTTGGCAAAGCTGCGCGCACTGGCCGGAAGGTAGGCATCCCCGTAATCCTTGCCAATAAGGCGGCGTGCAGCAGCCAGTGCTTCCTGCGAAAGAACCACGGCATCAGTACGCATATAGGTGATCAGACCAACAGTTTCACCGCCGATATCAACCCCTTCATACAGGCGCTGGGCAAGCTGCATGGTGCGTTTTGCCCCAAAGCCAAGCTTGCGCGATGCTTCCTGTTGCAGGGTCGATGTGGTGAAAGGCGGCTGCGGACGACGTTTGACGTCCTTGCGCTCAACCTTTGAGACCGCGTAGCTTCTGCTTTCGACCTTTTCCTTGGCGATCTTGGCGGCGTCTTCGTTGCCAAGCGCCAGTTTATCAAGCTTTTCGCCGTTCAGATGCGTCAGGCGTGCGGTAAAGTTGCCTTCGGGAACGGCAAAGCCGGCCTCAAGCGACCAGTATTCGTCGGGTTTGAAGGCCTCGATCTCGATTTCACGTTCGCAAATCAGACGCAGGGCAACCGACTGCACACGGCCAGCCGAACGTGAACCCGGAAGTTTGCGCCACAGAACCGGCGACAGGTTGAAGCCCACAAGATAATCAAGCGCACGGCGCGCCAGATAGGCATCAACCAGTTCCTGATTGAGTTCACGCGGATTGGCGATGGCGTCCGTGACGGCCTTCTTGGTGATCTCGTGAAACACGACGCGGTGCACATCACGCCCGCGGAGCAATTTTTTCTGCTCGAGAACTTCAAGAATATGCCACGAAATAGCTTCCCCTTCGCGATCCGGGTCAGTCGCGAGATAGATGGTGTCGGAGTCACGGGCCGCTGCGGCAATCTCGCGGATCTGCTTTTCCGATCGTCCATCCGTTTCCCAGACCATCGAAAAATCATTGTCGGTATCGACTGATCCGTCCTTGGACGGCAGATCGCGGATGTGACCGAAAGAGGCCAGCACCTTATAATCATCACCGAGATATTTGTTGATCGTCTTGGCTTTGGCCGGGGATTCGACGATGACAAGATTCATTACGTTTTTCGTGTCCGGTTCTTGCGCCCGAAGGCGATATTTATGTTGTGCTTCAATTAACCCGAATGCGAGACGCACATATATATAGTGTGTCTGTATTTCAAATCAGATTGCGCAAATTGCGGCAAATCACAACAATATTTGTCACGCCGAAATCCGACGCGACTCTCATTTGGCGATACGCGATACCCTATTTCCGGGGTGACGTTCAACCCTTCCTGCAAGTTCGAGTTCAATCAAAATTGTTGAAACCCGGTTTGCCGACAGCTTTGACGTGCGGATAAGTTCGTCAATCAGAAGGGGCGAAGTCGACAGCAAATCAATCACTTTGTCATTGTCATCAATATCGGTTCCGCCATTGGTATGCGTCGCGGTTTCCTGCGCGTTTGCAATGTCCTGATGCCCCTGTTTTGCGCCGGAAAATTCGGCGTCATGTTCAAGGGATCTGATAATGTCATCATAAGTGCCCTGTATGTGATCGGGCTCACTGTTGCGACCGTCTGTGTTGAATTGATGAAAACTTTCAAAAAGCTGTGTGTTTTTTTCTGCCGACCTCACGGCATCAAGAATCACATCCGCAGAGTCGCATAAAATTGCACCATCCCGGATCAGACTGTTTGGTCCGGCCGCCCGCGGGTCGGTCGGTGATCCCGGAACCGCAAAAACATCGCGCCCCTGATCGGCGGCAAAGCGCGCGGTAATCAGCGACCCGGAATTGCGCCCGGCCTCTATGACAACGGTTCCGTGTGCAAGGCCCGATATGATCCGGTTTCGCCGCGGGAAATGGCGTGCTTGCGGTTTAAGGCCCGGCGGCATTTCCGATATCACCAGACCATCCTGACAAAGCTGTTCATAAAGCGCGCGATGTTCGCGCGGATAAATGACATCAACACCCCCGCCAAGGACCGCAATTGTACCGCCGCCCGTTTTGCCACCCGTGGTTCGGGCGGCATTGAGTGCGGCCTCGTGCGCGGCCCCGTCAATGCCGCGTGCCATTCCCGATGCCACGACATATCCGGCCGATACCAGTTCGTGACTTATTTTGCGTGCAAAACCGCACCCATTGGCAGATGCATTGCGCGCACCAACAATCCCGATCGCAGATTGCGCCAAAAGTTCCAGGCGACCGATGGCATAAAAATAGGGCGGGGCATCTTCAATACGGGCCAGAAGGATGGGATATTCCGGGTCGCCAAAAATCACCGGTTTTGCGTGACTTTGTTTTGCCAGTTCGATTTCGGCAACCGTGTCATCACGACTGGCAAGGGTGATTTTGCGAACAGTTCCCGAATGACGGCCAATGTCTGGCAGTGCATCGATGGCATTGCGTGCAGACCCGAACCGTTCAAGCAATTTGCGAAATGTCACCGGGCCAATATTGGTGCTGCGCGCAAGCCGCATACGGGCAAGGCGTTCGGATTGTGCCAATCGTGCCGGTTGTTGATCGCTAAAATGCATAACGCCCGGATTGTGATCATCCGGGCGTTGTTTCGTCAAGTTATTCAAAAGAAAGGAACGGGATCAGACCGTCTGGCTATCTTGTTCTGCTTCTTTCTTTTTCTGTCCAATCTTGGGTTCTTCACCCCGAAGCAGACGACCGATATTGGCGTGATGTGCTGCCCAGACAATCACAGCCAGAAATACCCCAAGCCATCCGGCACCCTGATCATTGGCGATGAAGAAGGCGGCAAGCGGGGCGGCGATCATTGCAATCAATGCCGAAAGCGACGAAATGCGGAAAATCAGCGCCATGACAAGCCACGTCAAAGCAGCACACAGACCCATTATCCAGTTAACAGCCGCAAGGGTGCCAAGCGTCGTTGCAACGCCTTTACCGCCCTTGAAGCGCAGCCAGATCGGGAACATGTGGCCGATAACCGCAGCACCACCGGCAAAGATACCCTGTTCAACGCCCGAAAGATGGGTAAAGAGCAGGGCGGCAAACGCGCCTTTGCCCGCATCCCCGATCAGGGTCAGGAACGCCAGTCCCTTGCGCCCGGTGCGAAGCACGTTGGTTGCACCGATATTGCCCGAACCGATCTTGCGGATATCACCAAGGCCGGCCATCCGGGTCAAAACCAGACCGAACGGGATCGAGCCAAGCAAATAGCCGCAAACCGTCGCAATTTGCAGGGACATCAACATGGCTTTGTAGCCTTCATCGAGTGCCTGTTCCATATCAGGAGCCTTCCGTGAAAACTTCGCGGCCATCAATCAGGGTCCGCAAAACGCGGCCCTGTGTCAGGCGACCGTCAAAAGGTGAGTTCTTTGATTTCGAATGGAACTGATACGGATCGATTTTCCACGGACGATCCGGATCAAACACCACCAGATCCGCCGCCGTTCCCTCGGCAAGGGTTCCGGCACCCTTGATGCGGACAAGATCCGCCGGAACGCGTGTCAGTTTGGTGATGACATCAAGCAACGACATATGGCCGTTGTGATAAAGTTCAAGCGAAATGGGCAGAAGCGTTTCAAAACCAACTGCACCCGCCGCCGCCTGTGCGAAAGGCAGGCGCTTTGAGTCCGCATCTTGCGGATTGTGATCGGATGCAATGGCGTCAATGGTGCCATCTGCCAGACCGGCCACGATCGCCTGACGGTCATCTTCTGATCGCAGGGGCGGGGACAATTTGGCAAATGTCCGGTAATCGGACACCGAATTCTCGTTCAAGGCGAAATAGGGCGGTGCCGTATCGCAGGTTACTTTCAGACCGCGTTTCTTGGCCTTGCGAATGACCTCAACCGACTCCCCGGTCGAGATATGGGCAAAATGAAGCCGCCCGCCGGTCATTTCAGCCAAACGCAAATCACGTTCGATCTGCATGACTTCCGCCAGCGGCGATACCCCCGAAAGACCCAGACGGGTGGCAAGTTCGCCACTGTTCATTGATGCGCCCTTGGACAATTCCGGCTCTTCCGGATGCTGGACGATCATGCCGTCAAAGAAGGTGGAATATGAAAGTGCCTGGCGCAGCAGGCGGGCACTGGCGATTGTTTTGACACCATCACAGAACGCGACCGCACCTGCCTGATGCAGAAGTCCCATTTCGGTGATTTCCTTGCCTTCGATGCCCTTGGAAACCGCACCATAGACAAACACCTTGGCCAGGCCGACCTTGCGCGCGCGTCGTGCAATGAATTCGACACCGGCAACATCATCAATGACCGGATCGGTATTGGGCAGGGCGATGATCGTGGTCACCCCGCCAATGGCCGCAGATTTGCCAGCCGTTTCTATGGTTTCCTGATGCTCGAAACCCGGTTCACGAAGCTGGGCACGCATGTCCACCAGACCCGGGGCAAGGCAAGCACCGCCAAGGTCAATGATTTCAAATCCTTCAGGAACGGTGTCCTTGGTGACTTCCGCGCCGGATTTGGCAATCGTGTCATCCTGGATCAGAAGGCCGCCCATGCCATCGGTCTGTGCGACCGGGTCGATCAGACGGGCATTGATAAAGGCCTTTTTACCTGCGCCTTTGGCGCGAATGGCGGGGCTCATGCCTGACCTCCCATCTTTCTGTGGTTCTGGACAAGCAATTCCAGTGCTGCCATGCGAACGGCAACACCCATCTCGACCTGTTCACGAATGACCGATCGTTCGACGTCATCGGCAACTTCGCTGTCGATTTCCACGCCACGGTTCATTGGGCCGGGATGCATGATCAGGGCGTCGGGTTTGGCATTGGCAAGCTTGGCGCGATCAAGGCCATGGAAATGGAAATATTCGCGGACGGACGGGATAAAGCTTCCTTCCATGCGTTCAAGCTGAAGACGCAGCATCATGACGATGTCGCAGTCTTTCAAACCTTCTTCCATGTCGTGGAAAATCTCGACGCCCATGCGATCGATCTTTGACGGGATCAGGGTGGGCGGGGCTACAAGCCGCACCCGCGATCCCATGGTATTGAGAAGCAGGATGTTTGACCGCGCCACGCGCGAATGGGCGATATCGCCGCAGATCGCGACATTCAGACGGTGCAAGCGTCCCTTGTGACGGCGGATGGTCAGGGCATCAAGCAGGGCCTGCGTCGGGTGTTCGTGGCGACCATCCCCGGCATTGAGAACCGCACAATTGACCTTTTCACTCAGCAACTTGACCGCGCCACTATCGGCATGGCGAACCACAAGGGCATCCGGGTTCATCGCATTGAGCGTCATGGCGGTGTCAATCAGGGTTTCACCCTTTTTGACCGAACTGGTGCCCACCGTCATGTTGATGACATCCGCACCAAGCCGTTTGGCGGCAAGTTCGAATGACGTCAATGTACGGGTGGAGTTTTCGTAAAACAGATTTACAACCGTGGCACCGGCCAGAATATTGCTGGTCTTGTCAGCAGAGCGGTTCTTTTCCGCGTAATGCTGTGCCCGATCAAGAATAAGGGTGATTTCCCCGGGGGTGAGACCCTCGATACCGAGGAGGTGTGGGTGCGGATAGTGATCCGCCGCTGGTCCCATGACGCTCATGGCGTTGCACATTTCCCTTGGATGGTCTGGAAAAAATTTCGCGCGGAGCATAACGAATTGCCCGTGTGACGAAAAGGTAAATATTCCAAAGAATGGTGTGATTTCATGCCGAAAACCTGACTGTCCGGTCAGGTTTTCCGGGGGATTTTCATGATCGCTGGATCAAACCACATGCATCAGAACGGCAATGATCGGCATGGTGATGATCGCGGCAAGGGTGTGGACCGTGATGATACTGGCCATCATCTGTGCATCACCGCCCATCAGGCGCGCCAGGACATAGGCACTGGCTGAACAGGGAAGGGCGGCATAAAACACCACAGCCGCACTTTCGATCCCCGGCAACCCGAGCGCCAGACAAAGTCCGGCCGCAATGGCCGGGCTGGCAACCAGTTTGCCAATGGTCGAAATGCCGACCGGAAAACCGGCATTGCGCGCAGCCTTGAGATCAAGACCGGCCCCGACAGCAAGCAACCCGATGGGCAGGGCCGAGCGGCCAAGAACTTCAAGAAACGGGCCAATCACCGGGGGCAGGCCAATTCCGGCAACATTAAACAGGCTGCCCAGCACGCAGGCGACCAGAAGCGGGTTCTTTGCAACATCACGAAGCAGCGACAGCAAACCCGGTTTGCGGTCATTTTCCCCCCAATGGGCACAGGCCAGAACCGATATGACATTGACCGTCGGAACAACCAGCGCGACACAAAGTGCGGTTACCGTCAGTCCAGCCGTTCCCAAAAGGGCGGCCGCAACAGCAAGCCCGATATAGGTATTGGGGCGGATCGCCCCCTGAACCAGGGATGAAAATGCCGCGGGACTGACCTTCAGAACCGGTTTCAGAGCCATGATCAGGATGGTGCAAATCGCAACAGTTCCCAGCATTGCGCTGGCAATCCCCAGTAACGGCAAACTGCCGAGATCGGCCTTGGCAGTGTTGGAAAACAGCAGGGCCGGGAACGTCACGAAATAGGTCAGCTTTTCCGCGCCGGGCCAGAATGCGTCAGGCAGGAACTGACGTTGACGCAGGCCATAGCCCAGAACAATCAGGGCGAATGTCGGCAGCAGGGCGGAAAGAATGGCGATCATGAACGGACCTTTTGAACGAAAAGCACAGGTCATGCTTTGGCGCGACGCGCCGGGTGACCCCGTATGTTGTCGGACAAAAATGTAATCACTGCAAGCGATTGAATTGTGCTGTGCGCCAGCTGACTTTAATTCAGCTAAATGGGAGTTGTTCTTTGTTGCCAAAGCATAATGTGATAGTCAGCACATCTATAAGAGTGCGGCAGCGATAAACTGAATTCAATCTAAAGCTGTCCGGACCGCCACCAATGCCACGAGGGGACGCCATGTCGCGCGCGATTGATCATCTTGTTCTGTGTGTGAATGATCTTGAAGCGGCAATTGCTGCTTATTCCCAGCTTGGATTTAAAGTAACGCCGCGTGCAACCCATCCGTTTGGAACGGGCAATGCGCTGATCCAGCTTGACGGCATGTATATCGAATTGCTTGCTGTTGTTGATCCGGACAAGATTACCGAAACCGATCTGTCTGTGCCGTTTTCATTTCCGATCTATAACCGTGATTATCTGCGCCATCGCCAGGGCATGTCGATGCTTGCCCTTCAGTCGCGCGATGCCGAAAAGGATCGCGAAGAATTCATTGCGGCCGGGGCAGCTGTGCCGTCGGTATTTCATTTTGAACGCGATGCGCTAACCCCGTCGGGCGATACGGTGGGCGTTGCCTTTTCACTGGCCTTTGCCAACCATCCGTTGCTCCGCCATGCGGTGTCGTTTGTTTGTCAGCATCGCCATCCGCCACAGAATTTCTATTTCCCGGAATATCAATCCCATCCCAACGGTGCCAAGGCGATCGGAAAGGTCGTGCTTAGTCACTGGGCGGCGGACGCCGTGCGCGATTTTTACGAGGCCATCGGGATCGATCATTTGGTCGACGCCCTTCACAGTGACGAGCTGATTGCCAAATACGGTTTTGATGATACCGATTTTCCGACGGACGGTTTCGCCGGGTTCGAATTGATTGTCGATGATCTGTCCCGGATTTCCGAAGCCGCGCTGTCACTTGGCGCGGTTCAGAAAAAAGGCCAGATTATCCTGCCGCCATCGAAGTTCTTTGGCGTGATGGTCGTCATCAAGTCGAAATGACGTACAAAAAAAGCTGCCGGGCGAACCTGGCAGCTTTTTGATCTTGTTGTGTGACCGATCTTAAATCAGTCTTCGTCTTCATCGAACGCGTCTTCATCGGGTTCGGCATTTTCGCCGGGATCGGTGTGACGGTTAAGATGGTCCAGCGCGCCCTGAAGAATATAGGCCGCCGCCGTTTTATCGACGACTTCCGCACGACGTTTACGGGTCATGTCGACTTCTTCGATCAGGATACGTTCAACCGCATTGGTCGACAGACGTTCGTCCCACATCAGAACCGGAAGATCGATGTATTTTTCCATCTCGTCGACAAAGGCATAGACACGGTGGCATGCCTTGCCGATCGAACCGTCAAGTTCACGCGGGAAGCCGATGATGATGCCGCCGACATTCTGCTTGTCGATGATCGATGACAGCTGTGCGATATCGCGGGTGAATTTCTTCCGCGAGATCAGCTCATAAGGTGAAGCGATCTGCAGCCCGACATCTGAAAGGGCCACGCCAATGGTTTTGGTGCCAAGGTCCAGGCCCAAAACGCGCGCTGCTGGTGGTAAGAACCGCAGCAATTCCTGAGTATCATTGCAAATCATGGCGACCTTATAGGCGTGTTGATTGGAAAACACCAGCCGAATTGCCGCGATGGCAATGCAATTCAGACATGCCTGATTGTAACGTCATTTGGCACTGCTTGCGGGCATTTTTATCGCCAGATCGCGCCCGGATGAACAATGATCGCCGATGTCGCGCATTTAGGCCGTTTGCGGCCCTTGCGATAGGGGCGGCGGGGTGCTAGTTTCCGCGCTGTAATTCAAGTTCTGGCAGATTTCGTATCTGCCGGGTTTTTTGTCATTCCTTAAGAGAGACTTTCATCCATGTCGTCTTTGGATAAGGAAACAGTTCGCCGTATTGCCTATCTGTCACGTATCAACGTGTCCGAAGAAGGCCTGTCCGAACTGGCGGGAGATTTGACCCGTATCCTCGATTTCGTCGAGGAACTGCAAGAAGTTGATGTCGAGGGTTGCGAACCGCTGACCTCGGTTGCCGATCTTACCCTGCCGCTGCGCAAGGATGAAGTCACCGATGGCAACATCCAGCAAAAAGTGCTGTCGAATGCACCGATGACCGATGCTGGCTGTTTTGTTGTGCCCAAGGTGGTTGAATAATGACTGATCTGACAAAGCTGACACTTGCAGAAGCCCGCGACGGGCTTGCAAAGGGTGAATATACTTCGGTCGAACTGACCGAAGCGCACCTGAAATCGATGGAAGCACATCGCAATCTGAACGCTTACATCACCGAAACCCCGGAAAAGGCCATCGAAATGGCCAAGGCATCCGATGCCAAGCGCGCCAAGGGCGAAGCTGGCAAAATGGAAGGCCTGCCGATTGCGGTCAAGGATCTGTTCTGCACCGAAGGTGTCCAGACCACGGCGGCGTCGCATATCCTCGAAGGGTTCAAACCTGAATATGAATCCACTGTCACCAGCAAGCTGTTTGAAAATGGCGCGGTGATGCTGGGCAAGGCCAACCTTGATGAATTTGCCATGGGGTCGTCAAATACGTCTTCCTATTACGGCAATGCAATCAACCCGTGGAAAGGCAAAGACGGCAAGGACCTGGTTCCCGGTGGTTCGTCGGGCGGTTCTGCGGCTGCTGTTGCTGCCAACATGGCGCTTGCGGCAACCGGTACCGACACCGGTGGTTCGATCCGCCAGCCGGCATCCTATTGCGGTATTGTCGGTTTGAAGCCGACCTATGGCCGTTGCTCGCGTTGGGGTATTGTTGCCTTTGCAAGTTCGCTTGATCAGGCCGGCCCGATGACCAAAACCGTTCGTGACGCGGCAATCATGCTGGGTTCGATGGCCGGTCACGATGCCAAGGACAGCACGTCTGCGCCAATGGCGGTTCCGGATTTCGAAGCTGCCCTGACGGGTGACATTCGCGGCATGAAAATCGGTATTCCGAAAGAATACCGTGTTGATGGCATGCCCGAAGAAATCAGCAAGCTGTGGGACGATGGTGTTGCCATGCTGCGCGATGCGGGTGCCGAAGTGGTCGATGTGACCCTGCCGCACACTAAATATGCGCTTGGCACCTATTATATCGTGGCCCCGGCAGAAGCATCTTCGAACCTCGCACGTTATGACGGTCTGCGTTATGGCCAGCGTGTCATGGATGAAGGCGACAGTCTTGATGACATGTATATGAAGTCGCGCGCAGCCGGTTTCGGCAAGGAAGTCCAGCGCCGCATCATGATCGGCACCTATGTGCTTTCGGCTGGTTACTATGACGCCTATTACAACAAGGCGCTCAAAGTCCGTCGTCGCATTTACGAAGACTTCGCCAATGCCTTTGGCACGGTTGACACCATTCTGGCGCCGACCGCACCGTCGGCGGCGTTCGCCATCGGTGAAAACGAAGGCGATCCGGTCAAGATGTATCTGAACGACGTCTTCACCGTTCCGGCAAGCCTTGCTGGTCTTCCGGGCCTGTCGCTTCCGACCGGTCTGTCGTCCGAAGGACTTCCGCTTGGCCTGCAGCTGATTGGCAAGCCGTTTGATGAAGAAACCGTTCTGCGTGTCGGTGGTGTGCTTGAAAGTGCCGCCAACTTCACCGCAAAACCGTCCGGGCTGGAGGGTTAATCCATGAGCTATGTGATTGAAGGTTCGACCGGCCCGTGGGAAATCGTTGTCGGTCTGGAAGTTCACTGTCAGGTGATTTCCGAGTCCAAACTGTTTTCCGGCGCATCGACCAAGTTCGGGAACGAACCGAACACCAATGTCAGCCTTGTTGACGCGGCGATGCCGGGCATGCTTCCGGTTGTTAATGCCCAGTGCGTGCGTCAGGCCGTTAAAACCGGTCTGGGTCTTAAGGCCAAGATCAACAAGGAAAGCGTTTTTGCCCGCAAAAACTATTTCTATGCCGATCTGCCGCAGGGCTATCAGATTTCGCAGTTTGACAAACCGATTGTCGGCGAAGGCACGATCATTCTTGATATGCCCGATGGTTCGACCAAGTCGGTTGGCATCGAACGTCTGCATCTTGAACAGGATGCCGGCAAGTCGATGCATGATCAGGACCCGAAATATTCGCATATCGACCTGAACCGTTCGGGCGTGGCGCTGATGGAAATCGTGTCCATGCCAGATATCCGGACCCCGGAAGAGGCCGGTGCATACCTGACCAAGCTGCGTGCAATTGTGCGTTATCTTGGTACGTGTGACGGCAACATGAACGAAGGTTCTATGCGTTGCGATGCCAACGTTTCGGTCCGTCGTCCGGGCGAGCCGTTCGGCACCCGTTGCGAGATCAAAAACGTCAACTCCATCCGTTTCGTGATGCAGGCGATCGAGATCGAAGCAAAACGTCAGGTCGAAGTTCTGGAAGCCGGCGGTGAAATCGTTCAGGAAACCCGCCTGTATGATCAGCGTCTGGGTGAAACCCGTTCGATGCGGTCCAAGGAAATGGCACATGATTATCGCTATTTCCCGGATCCGGATCTGTTGCCGCTTGTCTTCGATGATTCTTTCATCTCGGAAATCGAAAAAGAGCTGCCGGAACTCCCGGACGAGAAAAAAGCCCGCTTCATGCGTGAAAACGGTCTGTCGGCATATGATGCCGGTGTTCTCGTTGCGGAAAAGGAAAAGGCTGATTACTACGAAATCGTCGCCAAGGGCCGTGACGGCAAACTGGCTGCGAACTGGGTGATCACCAACCTGTTTGGCGCGCTGAACAAGGCAGAAGTCGGCATCGCGGACAGCCCGGTTTCGGCTGAAAACCTTGGCAAGCTGATCGATCTGATTTCCAATGACACCATTTCGGGCCGTATCGCCAAGGATGTCTTTGAAATCATGATCGAAACCGGTGATGATCCTGAAAAGATCGTCGAGGAAAAAGGTCTTAAGCAGATCACCGATACCGGTGCCATCGAAGGGGCGATTGACGAAGTCATCGCAGCCAACCCCGACAAGGTACAGGAAATCCGTGACGGCAAAGACCGCATGCTGGGCTGGTTCGTTGGTCAGGTCATGAAGGCCACCGGCGGCAAAGCCAACCCGGGCATGGTCAACAAGCTGCTGCGTGACAAGATCCTTGGCTGATTAATCATCAGACCATTGAAAAAGCCGCCCTGATCGGGCGGCTTTTTTTGTATGAGGAATGCCTGGTCGCGGTGCGCTCATGGTGATAATGCTGCCAGGGGGGGGCATTGGTCCGCCCGGCAACATGCTGCATCATTCATGCCCGCGGTGATGGGCCGGTTGGCGGTGAGTGAATAAAAAAGCCGCCTGTATCATGATCATACAGGCGGCCTTGACGTTCGGGTGGGGGGAGACACGAACGTTGATGGTATTGATCAGCTGGTTACGGACGCGGGATAACCTGCATCGGTGATCGCTGCGATCAGGGCGTTGACATCCGCGGTGCCGGAAACGGCAATTTCACCAGATTCCAGATCAACCTTTGCGCTTTCGACGCCGCTGACCTTGGTGGCGGCTGCGGTCACTGCATTGGCGCAGTGGCCACAGCTCATTTTTTCGACCTTCAGTTTTACCATTTGAATACTCCATAAAACCGGTATCTATGCCTGCAGTATGAAGGTTCCAGTAGATGGAAGGTCAAGCAGTTTTATGCGGACAAAAGTTTGATAACTTCGTCTGCGGTTGCGTCGCTTGATGCCGGGTTCTGTCCGGTAACAAGTTTGCCGTCAACCACAGCAAATGGCGCCCACATTTCACCACGTTCATAGGTGCCGCCATGTTTCTTGAATTCGTCTTCAATCGACAGCGGAACCACCTTTTCAAGGCCGACAGCCTTTTCTTCGTCATTGGTAAAGCCGGTGACACGTTTGCCCGCAACAAGCGGCTTGCCATCAGCTGTTTTGGCATTCACCAACGCAGCAGGGCCGTGGCAAACAGCGGCGACCGGTTTGTTCTGTGCGACGAATGCTTCGATCAGGGCAATTGATTTTGCATCGGTTGCAAGATCCCAAAGCGGGCCATGCCCACCCGGATAGAACAATGCGTCAAAATCATCTGCCTTAAGGCCGTCAAGCGTGACGGTGTTTTCAAAGGCCTGTTTGGCGGCCGCATCTTTTTCAAAGCGTTCGGTCGCTTCGGTCAGGGCATCGGGAACCAGACTGTTGGGGTCCAGGGGCGGCTTGCCGCCTTTGGGCGATGCCACGGTGATTTCCGCACCGGCATCGAGAAAACGGAAATAGGGGGCTGCAAGTTCTTCTAGCCAGATACCGGTCTTGTGGCCGGTATCACCCATGCGGTCGTGCGACGTCGTAATCATCAAAATACGCATCAAATCCTCCATGCGCTGATTTCATTTGCCATGATCGTAACTGGCTGACAAAATTTGCGTAAGCGTGAATTATTGAACAGATTGTCAAATTAATTGAGCATATTAAATGTCGGCACTTGATGAAGTCAGAGCAATGATGATCTTTGCGCGCGTGGTCGAGGAGGGCGGGTTTTCGGCTGCTGCGCGCAAGATGGGGCTTAGTCGCGCGGCCATTTCACATCAGATCCGCCAGCTTGAAGCCAAACTTGGCGTGCCGTTGCTGCGCCGAAGCACCCGCACATTCAGCATCACGGATGCCGGTGAACGGTATTACGACAGTTGTCGCACCATCATGTTGGAGGCCGAAGCGGCCCGCAAACGGGTCGAGGAATTGCGTGATGAACCTGTTGGCAAGATTTCAATTACATCTTCGGTACATCTTGGCAATTTGCGGATCGTTCCGATCTTGAACCGGTTCCGCCGGACATATCCCAGCGTCGCAATTGATGTGCATCTGAGTGACGATGTTGTTGATCTGATTGGTATGGGCATGGATATCGGCATCCGGTCAGGACCGCTGAAAAGTTCCGATCTCAAAAGCTTCAAGCTTTATCAAACACGTCGCATTGTCTGCGCCAGCCCGGACTATCTTGATCGTGCGGGGCATCCGCAAAAGATTGACGATCTCGCCCTGCATGATTGGGTGATGTATAGCCGCATCCCGGAAACCCTGACCATGACCTGCAACGGTATAGAACAGAAAGTCCGGGTCAACGGTCATGTCCGCGTTGATAATGCCACGGCGCGGTTACAGTTCCTTCGGGGCGGGCACGGCATGGCTGTTGTACCGCTATGCGATGTTCAGGATGATCTTGAGCGCGGGGATCTGGTCCGAATTCTCCCTGACTGTATTCTGCCGGATTTGCAGGTTTATGCCGTTTATCCTGCCGGTGTAACGCGCAGCGCCAAAGTCCAGGCATTGCTGGAATTCATGCGCCGCGAATTGCGTGACATCGATATTTCACGGAATGGATGACGGTGCAATCATCGCCATATTGATCAATTGTGCCTGATCGGCTATGTCCCATTGACGACTTTCGGGGGGATCCATGGCCAATCTGTTTTTCTATTACTCGTCCATGAATGCGGGCAAATCGACCACGCTGCTTCAGGCAAGCTTCAATTACCGCGAACGGGGTATGGAAACGCTGTTGCTGACGGTTGCCTTTGACGACCGTTTTGGCGAGGGCAAGATTGCGTCACGCATCGGTCTGGAAGCCCCGGCACTTCTGTTTGATGGCCAAACCGATATGTGTGCGCTGATCCTTGGGGAAATGAAAAAGGGCAAGGTCGATTGCGTCCTGATTGACGAGGCCCAGTTCCTGAGCAAGGAGCAGGTCTGGCAACTTTCTGATATCGCTGACAAGCATGGTGTTCCGGTACTTTGCTATGGCATTCGCA
Source organism: Thalassospira sp. MCCC 1A02491 (assembly GCF_001613785.1). Lineage (NCBI taxonomy): Bacteria > Pseudomonadati > Pseudomonadota > Alphaproteobacteria > Rhodospirillales > Thalassospiraceae > Thalassospira > Thalassospira sp. MCCC 1A02491. The sequence continues at coordinate 220,325 of NZ_LPVX01000030.1, forward strand.
CCGACTTCCAGGGGCAGTTGTTCGAAGGCTCCAAATGGTTGCTGGCCTGGGCGGACAAGCTTAATGAGCTCAAAACCATCTGCCATTGCGGTCGTAAAGCCGGCATGGTGCTGCGTGTAGATGAAAATGGCGATCCGGTCCGTGAAGGGGCGCAAGTCGAAATCGGCGGCAATGACCGATATGTCCCGGTATGCCGCCGCCATTTCAAGGATGCCATGGGCCAGTGAGGCCAGAATAATGGTTTCTGGTCCAGCGGCGCGCGCTTACGCAAGGATGGCGCTGATTTCCGGTGCAAGCAGGCTATAGGCAACAAGCCACATCACAGCACAGGTGATTGCGTCGACAATTTTCCAGGTGATTGGGCGCGCGACATAGGGGGCAAGCCACGCAGCCCCAAGCGCGATCGAAAAGAACCAGACGAAACTGGCACTCATGGCACCAAGGGCGAAGCCAAGTCGTTCATCCGCCGGATATTGGCCGCCGATCCCGCCCAGCATCACCACGGTATCAAGATACACATGCGGGTTCAGAAGCGTCACGGCGAGTGTCGTTGAAAGTACTGCCTTCCAGCCCTTCTTTGATCTGGTGTCATCTGACAGCGTTTCGGTTTCAAACAGCCGCCGAAACGCGCCGATACCGTACCAGATCAAAAAGGCACCGCCGCCCCAGGCCGCAATTTTGGTCAGAAGCGGGTAGGCCGCAATAAGTGTTCCCAACCCGGCCACGCCCGCCGCAATCAGGATCGCATCACACAGCGCACAGACCAGCGCAACCATCAACGGATGGTTACGGCGCAATCCCTGTCCCAAAACAAATGCGTTCTGGGCACCAATCGCGATAATCAATCCGCCGCCAAGGCCAAATCCGGTTGCGTAAGTCAAAAGCATGTCGGTGTTCCTGTTTGAAGTGATGGCCCACTGATATCAATTTCACAAAATAAGAAAATCGAATTATGATTAAGCACCATTAGAAAAAATTATGGATCAGGCATGCTTGATTACAAACTGTTGCAGGCCAGCGCAGAAGTCATCCGCCATGGCAGCTTTGAAAAGGCCGCCCGTGATCTTGGGCTGACACAGTCTGCTGTGTCACAGCGCGTCAAACTTCTTGAGGAACGTTTGGGGCAGCCGGTCATCATTCGGGCAAAGCCGATTGCCGCCACGGCCGCAGGGCAAAGATTGCTTCAGCATTATCAAAGTGTTCGGTTGCTTGAACAGGAACTGCTTGATGAAATGCCCGACATTCAAAGTGATGGCGGCTATGGTCAGGTCGCGCTCGCGGTGAATGCCGACAGTCTGGCAACCTGGTTTGTCGATGTCCCCAAATATCTGTTTGATCAGCTTGGGCTTCTTGTGCATTTGAAGGTGGGGGATGAATCGCTTAATCACAGTGCGCTTCAGGATGGCACGGTGCTTGGCGCGGTCGATATGCGTTCAACACCGATCCAGGGATGCCGGGTGCGTCCGTTGGGGTTGATGCGCTATGTCATGGTCGTTTCGCCGGAATTCAATGCGCGCCATTTTGCAAATGGCGTGACGGCAGATGCGTTGCGATCCTGTCCGGCCGTCAATTTTTCCGAACATGACGAACTGCAAAACCAGTTTCTTAAGCAATATTTCGGCTTGAATCCCGGCGAATTCCCGGCTCACACCATTCCGAGTTCACAAGGCTTTGTCACTGTCGCGGAACAGGGGATTGCTTATGCCGTTGTTGAACAGCACCAGGCAGAGGAAGCATTGCGAACCGGTCGTCTGATCCGTCCATGCCCGTTTGAAATTGACCGGCCGCTATATTGGCACCACAAAACCATCCAAAGCCGTTTGCTTGATCAGGTCAATGAGATAGTGCTTTCACAAGCCCGCCGTTTTTTGCCCAAAATTACGACATAACAACAAGATAGCGGATAGTGTTCGGGGTGTTTGTTCAGGGATCATGTGATCGTGGCGACACCGATGCGGTTTGACTTCATGTCAAAAGTGTCGCTTACTTTGATGGACGAGCCATCATGGATAACGGTTTGTTTCAACAGGAAAACCATGTCGCGTCGATTGATTGCGTGTGAGCATTGCGACTATCTCCATGTCGAGGAAAGCATCCCGGCAGGCAGTGTGGCGTGTTGTGTGCGGTGTGGCTCACCGCTTTATTCCGCGGAACAAAACCGGTTCGACAAACCTCTGGCACTGGCGGTGACGGCACTCATTCTTTTTGCAATCGCCAACACCTTTCCGGTTTTGACGTTTGGCATGGAAGGCCGGGTTGAAACCAATACACTGGCGAGCGGGGTGGTAACATTCTGGCAGGAAGGATTTCCGTTCCTTGCCTTTATGGTGGCCGTGACATCAATCATCGCACCGTTGCTTTTGATTGCGGCGCATATCTATGTGTTGTTGCCGATCTGGCGAGGAACCAGTTGGCCCGGGATGAAACGGGTATGGCGTGTTCTTGCCGTGGTACGTCCATGGTCGATGCTTGATGTTTTTCTGATCGGGTTGCTGGTGGCATTGACCAAGCTGACCGACTTTGCCCAGGTGATTGCTGGCCCGGCCTTTTTTGCGATTTGCTGTCTGATCCCGACCGTTCTGTTGATGAATGTGACGCTTGATACGCGTGCGGTCTGGCGGCGCATTGCCCCGTCGTCATTGCGCTATCCCGATCAGGATGATTTGCGCGAAAGCACCATGCCAATATCGGGCGCGGTTGCCAGAAAGCACGGCTTGCTGAGTTGCCATACCTGCGCGATGGTGGTCATCGAACAGGAAAATGGGCCAACGAAATGCCCGCGTTGCGGCGATGTTGTGCATCAGCGCAAGGCAAGAAGCCTGTCACGTGCCTGGGCGCTTTTGCTGGCGGCGGTGATCCTTTATGTGCCGGCAAATGTGTTTCCGATCATGCAGGTGACCTATCTTGGCCGGTCCGAAGCCGATACCATTCTGTCTGGTGTCGCGGCATTGACAGCAGCCGGGGAATGGCCAATCGCCATTGTGGTCTTTATCGCCAGTATTCTGGTGCCGATCGTCAAGATCGTGCTTCTGGGATGGGTGTATTTGGCAACCTATCTTGGTCTTGCCGGACCGCTTCGTGAACGCACCCTTATTTACCGGGTGACAGAGCTGGTCGGGCGATGGTCGATGGTTGATGTGTTTATGGTTTCGATCTTGGCCGCGCTTGTGAAGCTGGGCAATATCGCATCGGTTCATCCCGGGTTTGGCGCCGTTGCATTTTGTGGTGTGGTTATTTTGACCATGTTATCAGCAATGGCATTCGATCCGCGGCTGATTTGGGATCGTGCGGAATTGAAGGCGCTGAAATCGCGATCCGATACAGGTTTTGAACGGAACCAAGTTGAAAAACAGGGGACGCCGTCATGATTGACGAACATTCGACTTCATCAGATCCGCGACCCGGATCGCCGGATGTCAAAAAGGGATGGGGGCGTTTTTCCATCGTCTGGCTTGTGCCGTTGGTGGCGTTGATCATCGGGGGCTGGCTGTTATGGCGCGATGTCATGTCAAAGGGGCCGGAAATCACCGTTACCTTTGAATCGGCCGAAGGCATCGCCGCAGGAAAGACTGCCGTTCGTTACCGCGATGTTGATGTCGGGCAGGTGGTCGAAATCGATCTTGCCGAAGACCTTGATCACGTGCGCCTGACCATTCGTATGGATGCGGATCTTGGCGACTATCTGACCGACAAAACGCGTTTCTGGGTGGTTCGACCGCGGGTGACCGTACGCGGGATCACGGGTCTCGATACCATTGTGTCGGGGGCCTATATCGAAGTCGTCCCCGACAAGACCGGCAAAAAACAACGCGATTTCGTTGGCGAGGAAGAACCACAGATCATTCATGACGAAGAAGACGGAACGCGCTTTGTGCTCAAGGCTGACGAGCTTGGCTCATTGGGGACCGGCACGCCGGTTCTGCTGCGCGGTATAGAAGTCGGTGAAGTTCTTGATACCGAACTGACCGAAGATGCAAGCGGTGTGACCATCCCGATCTTTGTGCGCAAACCGTTTGATGCCCTGGTCAAGCGCGATACACGTTTCTGGGATTCAAGTGGTATTGCGCTTGACCTCAATTCCGGCGGCTTGTCGGTTCGTGCACAGTCGGTGCGTTCTGTTCTGGCAGGCGGGATCAATTTCTATACGCCCAACGACAGCACGAATGATGATATGGCGTCTGCCGATACGGTCTTTCGCCTGCATCCAAGTTTGGAAAAGGCCGAGCTGCTGGCCCAGGGATACAGTCAGGAATATATCCTTTATTTCGATTCTTCGGTGCGTGGCCTGTCGCGCGGGGCGCCGGTTGAATTCAATGGTATCCGGGTCGGAACGGTCGAAAGTGTCGATCTGGAATATGTTGTGAACCGCAATATTTTCCGGGTTCCGGTTCTGGTCACGATCGAGCCAGAACGCGTGCGACTGGTTGGTGGTGATCTTGGTACCCGTGATCCGCAGGCAACCATTGAAACGCTTGTCGCCAATGGTTTGCGCGCCCGTCTTAAAACCGGAAGCTTTATCACAGGGCAACTGTTTGTTGACCTGGCGATGAACCCGGTTTCGCCCGCCCGTTATCTTGGCGACGGGCAGGGGCCGTATCCGGAATTGCCAACCTTGCCGCAAAAACTTGACGAAATCGCCAATTCGCTGACCAGCTTGCTTGAAAAGGTCGAAACCTTCCCGCTCGAGGAAATCGGCATTCGTCTTTTGGGGACGGTTGAAGGCATGGAAAATATCGTCACTTCGCCGGCATTGAGTGATGCGATGACTAACCTTAAACAGGCCGCAGCCGGTGTGAGCAGTCTGGTCAACAACCTTGATACCAGCGTTCTGCCCGCAACCCAGACCGCCCTTGATACCGCGCGCGAGGCATTGGGTGGGGTGCGCGATGTGACGGCCCCGACATCACCCGTGCGATACAATCTGGAACAGGCGCTTAAGGAACTGAGTGCCACAGCACGGTCATTGCGGGATCTGACCGAGTTCCTTGAACAGAACCCAAGTGCGCTGATCCTTGGAAAAAGTGGCCCGAAGGAGGATGAATGATGCGACAGATAATCCGGATGCAGACGCGTAAATATCTGTTGTTGCTTGTCGCACCGCTGCTTGTTGCCTGCGCATCGCAATCGGGAACAGATCGTTATTACCTGCTGTCTTCAATGATGCAGCAAACGGCTGATCGTTCCGCACAGGCACCGGTTGTCGGTGTCGGGCCGGTGACCATTCCAAGCCACCTGGACCGGTCAACGATTGTCACGCGCAGCAGTGCCAATCGGCTGGAAGTCAATGCCGGTCATCGCTGGGCTGAACCGCTTGATGAAAACATCAACCGGGTTCTGATGGACAATCTTGATCGAACCGGGCGCGCGTCGCGGCTTGAAACATTCCCCTGGACTTCCCGTGACGGCGTAGTGTGGCAGATCGTTCTTGATATTGACCGGTTCGAACGCCAGGCCGATGGCAATGTTGTTCTGGTGGCACGCTGGAAACTGGTGCATTTCGAAGACGGCGCCATTGTTGAGTCGGCAAAATATAACAAGATCAGCAAACCGGCAGACACCACAATCGAAAGCACCGTTGTGGCCATGAGCACGTTGCTTTCAGATATGACCGGCGAGATCGCAAGTCATATTCCCTAATCTATACAATGGGTTATGCGCACGTTATGCGTGTGAATTCGCATCCGGGCATAAAGGGACGATGCCGTGGATTTCAGGGCCGTTAAGGCATTGAAGGGCAACGGAAAGCGCAGTTATTGTAAAAGTTGTTGATCAACCTATTGTTTTCATACCCCGAATGGACTTATAAAGAAGATACAAATATAAAAAACGGGACACGCGCCTGACTGATTACCGGCAAGTAAATGCCGCCCAAACAGGAAGTTAGGGAGCCAGAGCGCATCATGTCGGATACGACATTTGAAGTATTGGTTCAGCGGGGGGATCGCTGGATCATCCACTCGACATTTGACGTCGAAAAAGAAGCGGTTTCAGAAGCGGAAAAGGTTCTGAAAACCAAGGTGTCTGCCGTACGCGTGGTCCGTAACTGGGAACGCGGCGATGGTCGTCATGTTGAAAAGGTTCTTCTGGAAAAAGAAGGGGCAGGTGACAGCGAAGAAGAAGACGTCCGTGTTTCTTCGATCGATGAAGCGCCGCTTTGCGAGACCGACAACGACCTTTTGCAGAAAGAAAGCCGCGCAACCATCAACCGGTTGCTGCGCAAATATTTCGAACAGGAAATTCTGACTCCTTGCGAGGTAATGTACAATTACCAGAACCTCCGCAAGTTGATGTTCCATGACACCTTGATGCCGACGGCTGTCGACAAGGTTGCCGGTTTGCATGCCAAGGCAACCGATGGCGACCATATCGAGGCGATGAACAACCTTCATGGCGCGATCGAACAATTGTCTGCGCGCGCCCGCGAAGTTGAAAAGGTTGATCTGCCGGCATTCGAAGACGCCACCATCTCGGAAGTGCGCGACGAAATCCGTCGTCTTAACCTGGCCGAAGATACTGATTTCCTGACGATGGTAGCGCTAACACGCGTTCTGTCATCAACCCGCAACTGGGTCGGGAAGCTTGATCTTGCCCTGAAGGTCAAGGGCGACGAAAAAGACGAAGCCGCCCGCAAGATGCTTGATGACGTGATTGCCGATATTCTCGGATCACCGGTCGCGCTCAAGGAATTGCTGGGAAGTTCACGCAGCTTTGGCGAGGCGGTGACGCTTCATATCGATCTGGCTCTTGGCCGTGCAAAAGGCAACCGCGGGGCCGCGGATGATATTCTTGAACTGCTCAACCCGTTATTCGGATCCGGGCTGTTGTCGACCAGTCAGGAAGCGATGTTTGATTACGTCGTACGCGAGTTGCGCAGTGCCAACAACCTGACCCGCCATGAAAGTGATCCCGATCCGCTGGTTGGTATTCTTGATCGTCTGATCACGGAGCGCGGCGTTGTTTATGGCACCCCGATGGTCGAAGCCATCGCAGAACGCGGTGCTCGGTTGCGCAATGTTGGTGGTCCACGTGCCCTGATCGAAGGTGTTGCCGAAATCAACGGCCGCCTGATCCCCAACTATCGCAAGCTGACCTGGCTGATTGCGGTCGCCAATAGCGGCATCGTCGAAGATTTCGCAGACGAGCTGTATGTCATGATGCAGGACGCGGTAAAGGATATGCGGGCCTTGCGGGCCTTCTGTGATCCGGAATCCAAACCGCGCGACAAGATGGCAACGGTCAAGCATATGAATGACCTGCTCAGCGAAAGCAACCTGCCCGAAGACCAAAAGACCCAGATCGGTGCCAAGCTTGATGATGGATTGGCAGAATATCTGGTGCGTGAAAAGGTGATCGAGCGGATTGATAATCCGTCTCTGCACCTGCGCAAACGTGCCTATATGCTTGTGCAATTCTGTTCCAGCGGCGTCTTGATCGAAGGTAAATCGGCGGCAATGGCGCGCAAAAGGGTGGTTGGATATCTGAAACAGCCCAACTTTACCGACAAGCTGGTTGATGACATCAAGGATATGACCGCCAAGGAAGGCACGATCCGCGATTTTTATGCGTTGCTGCAAAGAAGCGGGTTCTGATCGCCAGCCCACAGCATTCCTGATCTGATTGCAAACACCCCGCGATGCCATTTGGCAAAATTCGTGGGGTGTTTGTCATTGTTGCCAAAACCTGTTTGCGGCATGCTTGGATCAATCCAGCAAGGTGTCCGCATGTCAGTATCCAAAACAGCCGCAAAATCAGAAACCCCAAGACGATTGATCGTCTGCCATGCCTATGACCGGGTGATGAGCCTCGATGTCGTCGGGCCACTTCAGGTTTTTGGTTCTGCCAATGACGAATTGACCCGAACCGGGCGGGCAGCAGGATATGACGTGCTTGTCACGGCTACCCGGTCCGGTCCGGTCAGGACGTCCTGCGGGGTGCAGCTTTATGCCGATTGTGGCTGGCAGGATCTTGATCTTTCGACGGTTGATACATTGCTGGTGCCCGGAGGGGACGGGGTTGCGCGTTTCTTTGATGACCATGATTTTCTTGAATGGCTCTGTGCTGCGGAAAAAGTCATTCCGCGCCTTGGATCGGTTTGTTCAGGCGCGCTGATCCTGGCCGAGGCCGGGCTTCTGAACGGGCGCATGGCGACAACGCACTGGTCGCGCTGTGATCAGATGATCCGTGATTATCCGGCCATCCATCTGATGGCCGATCGACTGCACAGCTACGATCCGACCGGATATGACGGTGACCCACATGTCTTTACATCGGCCGGGGTGACGGCGGGCATTGATCTTGCCCTTGCAATTGTCGAGGCCGATTACGGTCGGGCGCTGGCCTTATCGGTTGCGCGGCGGCTTGTGATGTTTCTGAAACGGCCGGGCGGGCAGGCGCAATTCAGTGCCTATCTGACGCCTGAAGGCGGGGCGACCACCCGCTTGGCCGGGTTGCTGGAATGGTTGCCGGCAAATCTGGCCGAAGACCTTTCGCTTGAAACGCTGGCCGGTAGGGCGGGTATGACACCGCGAACCTTTTCACGGGTCTTTAGCCGCGACCTTGGAGTGAGCCCGGCACGCTATGTCGAACGTATCCGGGTCGAAGCCGCACGGGCCTTGCTGCAAGATGACGGGATTACAGTATCGCGGGTAGCCGAATTGTGCGGTTTCAGGCATCCGGAAACCTTGCGCCGGGCCTTTCAGCGACATCTGTCGGTCAGCCCGCAGGAATATGCCGAACGGTTCGCCCGAAAACCGTATGCGGGCGCAATCTAGCCCGCACAGTACCGGCATCAGGCAGATTGCCTGATCAATTCAACACAGTTTGATTTTTTCGGAGTTGGCAACATGTTGTTACTGACCAATGGCGCGGTGCGTCTGCTGTTTATTGCACAGGCCCTTTACTGGTCCTGTTCGTTGATCGGAATTACCCTGACCGCGCTTGTCGGGGTGTCGCTTGCGCCAAGTGCCGGGCTTGCGACATTGCCGCTTGGTGTTTTGATGCTTGGCAACCTCATGTCGGTTCATCCGCTTGCCATGGTGATGCAACGGCGTGGCCGGCGTGCCGGCCTTTTTCTCGGTGCGCTTTGTGGTGTGGCGGGCGGGTTGCTTCTGGCGGCCGGCATTTATATCGGGCAGTTCTGGTTGGTGGCATTGGCACCCTTGTTGATTGGCACCTATCAGGCATCGGCCATGTATTATCGCTATGCCGCGATCGAGGCCGTGGATAAAACGCAAAGTGGCCGGGCGGCGGCACTGGTTGTCGGGGGTGGTGTACTGGCCGCACTCGTTGCGCCGGAAATCGCCGGGTTCAGCCGTGATTTCCTGCCCGTACCGTTTGCCGGTGCCTATGTCGCACTGGCCGGTTTGGCAGCGATGGCTGCGATCATAACAATCATGTTGCCCGATGGCGGCATTCCGGCGCGATCCGGATCAAGCTGGGCCGTGATGGGCGCACTTTTGCGGCGACCGGTAATCCGTGGGGCCATTGCCGTCAGTGCGGCCGGACACGGGATCATGATCCTTGTCATGACGGCAACGCCACTTGCGATGAAATATTGCGGGTTTGATATTGATGTATCGGCCAACGTCATCCGTTGGCATCTGATCGGCATGTTCGTGCCTGCCTTTGTCGCAGGCCCGATGATTGACCGGTTCGGCGCGCATCGGGTGGCATCCCTTGGTGTTGGCATCTTGCTGATCAGTGTCGGTTTTGCTGTGACGGACATATCAGCAGAAGCGTTTCTGATCAGTTCATTCCTGCTCGGGATTGGCTGGAACATGATGTTGCTGGCAGGGACGACCATGCTTGGTGCGGGACATGATCCATCCGAACGCGGACATGCGCAGAGCCTGATGGAGCTTGGCAACAGCATCACGGCAACTGCGGCCTCGATCGCCAGTGGCGCTTTGATCGCCGGGGCAGGGTGGGTCCCGGTGAATTACGGCGTGGTGCCCGTTCTTGTGGTTGCGATGATTTTGATGTGGCGCGGGCTGGTCGCGCAGCGATTAGCCGCACAGGCCGGGGCTTGAAAAAGATAAAAGGAACCGCCGGTCATGAGGACCGGCGGTGAAGT